>NZ_JBSSEW010000006.1:0-259550 GCF_054062095.1 Pseudomonas sp. TE6288 | reverse complement strand
ATGCCCGTCACCTCCCTGCGCAAGCCCTCCGTTCGGCCTCCTGAAGTCGCAATTTGTGTCGCCTGAACTATCGCGCGCTTAGAAGCAAAAGCAGAAGAAGAGGAAGAGGAAGAGGAAGAGGAAGAGGAAGAGGAAGAGGAAGAAATACAAGTTTCTGCTTGGCGCTTTAATATTTAAAATGCTTCAGCCATCACACTAACTTAACACCACTGACACCTCACGCAATTTAACTACATGACTCACCGCTTGCGCGCACAAATACCGAAGGCGACATCACCGATATAGATATCCTGCGACCGTCGCCGCTCGGCATCCAACCGCGCCTGCAGGGTGTCGATCCCCACCTGCCGCGCCGTGGCCACGCCGTGGGCAATGATCCGCGGCAGGCAAGCGCGGATGATCTCGCCCAGCGGGTAGGCGTTGCCGGGCGTCTGCACCAGGCATTCGGCACGCAAGTCCTCGACCATCAGGCCCGCTTCGCTGAACACACGGTGCAGGTTGAAGCCGATATGCAGGTCCGCCCCCTCATAGGCAAGCATGCGCCGCAACCATTGCTGGGCCTTGTGGTGCAAGGGGAATGATGCCTGGCTGGCCGGAGCCAGGCTGCCGTCGTGCTCCTGGAAGATCATCAACCCGCCAGGCAGCAGGGACCGGGTCATCGCCCGCAACGCCTTGGCCGGATCCGCCTGGTACATCAGTACCCGTCGCCCGACGATGGCGTCGAACAACCCAAGGGTCGCGGGTAACGCACACAGTTCGGCAGCCACGAACTCAGGTACAGCCGCCCCTTGGCGGCCTTCACGCTGGCGCGCAACCTCCAGGGCGCCAGCCGCCCGGTCGATACCCACCACCGCGCCGTCACCGCCTACCAGGCCGGCCAGCAGCCAGCTCACATCGCCACTGCCGCACCCGACATCGAGCACGCGCATGCCGGGGCCGATGCCGGCATCGACCAGCAGGCGCGTGGTGAAATCCGCTTTCGCAAGTGCCATGCCATGCTCCTTCCCAGGGACGCCAGTGTGCAGAGCAAAGGGGCATGCGCACAAGACTGGCCTATCCTAGTGTGGTGTTTCACAAATAACGACCATACCTCGCGGTGCTTTTTGCGCTCATGCGGCGTTGTCACTCCTCGCCGTAGCTGAGCTACGACTCGTCGCGACGCCTTGCCTGAGCGCAAAAATCACTCGCGAGTTATTGGTCGTATTTGCAAAACACCACACTAGAGCCACCCGCCACCCTCGGACCCGAGCACCCCCATGGTTACCGACCCACTGCTGGACAGCTGGCAGCACAACGCCCAGGCCTGGATCGAAGCCGTACGCTCCGGCGCCATCGAGTCCCGCCAGCAGGTCACCGACCAGGCGATACTCCTGGCCGTGCTCGGCCAGCAGCCCGGTCGGGTGCTGGATCTGGGCTGCGGCGAGGGTTGGCTGCTCCGTGCCCTGGCCGCACGGGGGATCGATGCGGTCGGGGTGGATGGCGATGCGACTCTTGTCGCCGCCGCACGCGCAGCAGGTTCGGCGCAGGTCCACCTGGCCAGCTATGAACAAGTGATCACAGGCGTGCAGGGCATCAACCACGAGCATGACCTGATCTGCGCCAACTTCGCCCTGCTCCAGCAAGACATCATTCCCCTGCTCACGGCCATGCGGAATCTGCTGCGGCCCGACGGCACGCTGCTGATCCAGACCCTGCACCCCTGGACGGCAGCCGCCGGCAACTACCAGGATGGCTGGCGCGAGGAGTCATTCGTCGGGTTCGCCGGCGACTGGCGCCCGATGCCATGGTACTTCCGCACCCTCGGCAGCTGGCTGAAGGCACTGGAGCTGGCGGGCTTCACCCTGGTCGAACTGCAGGAGCCGCAACATCCGCAGAGCCAGGTGCCGCAATCCCTGCTGCTGGTCGCGCGTAAAACGGCCTGACCCCTGCGGCCTCTCGTCGCAGCCTTTTCCCTCTTGGCAAATCCTGTACAGGCCTTAAAATCCCGCCTCCTTTTCGCCCGTCGCCCCAACCGGTGGCAAGCCCCCGCAAAGACCGCGTCCGTGCCTCACACATCGCGCATGTGCCACAGGCTCAACCGCCCCGCCCGGCCTTCACCCAACAGGCCCCGCGGTTGACTCTTGCCAAGCTCGCATCCCGCCCAGGCCGCACTGTACGTCGCTGTCCGGCACGTGCAGCCGAAAAGGTGCTTCTGAGCTCTTTCCAACCTTGAGGTAACTATGTCTGTGCGTTTGCTGGCGATGGCGCTGGCACCCCTGCTCGGCCTGTTCATCATTGCCCTGGGCAATGGCGTGCTGTCTTCCCTGACCACCCTGCGCCTTGGCGCCGCCGGCGAATCGGCGACCATGATCGGCGTGGTGTCCTCGGCCTACTTCATCGGCCTGACCCTCGGCGCAGTCTTCAACGACCGGTTGATCCTGCGCATCGGTCATATCCGCGCCTACAGCAGCTTCGCTGCCTTGATCGGCGCAACCATCCTGCTCCAGGGCTTGTTCTACGACACCACCTGGTGGTTCGTGCTGCGGCTGATCAACGGCTGGGCGGCGGTCGGCGTGTTCCTGGTGATCGAGAGCTGGTTGCTGCTGGCCGGTGACGCGAAGATCCGTGGGCGTCTGCTGGCGCTGTACATGATCGCCTTCTACGGTGCCGGGGTGATCGCCCAGGCCGCCCTGGGCGAGGTCACTGGCTGGGGCGAGACCGCGCCGTTCATGGTCGCCGGCATGCTCGCCACGCTGTCGGTGCTGCCGATCGTGATCCTGCCCCGGGTATCGCCACTGCTGGATCAGGTCGAGCCGCTCAAACCGCGGCAACTGCTGGGCGTGGCGCCGACCGGGCTGGTTGGCTGCTTCGGCTCGGGGGTCGCCATCGCCGGGATCTATGCCTTGCTGCCGCTGTACCTGCAACGCATCGGCCTGGACGTCGGCGAGACCGGCGACATGATGGCCTGGGTGATCCTCGGCGCCATGCTGCTACAGTACCCGGTCGGGCGCTGGTCCGACCGCAAGGATCGCCAGGACGTGCTGATCGCCCTGGCCGCCCTGTGTACCGTGCTGTCGGTTTTGATCGTGCTGCTGCCAGCCGACACCGTGCTGCTGCCGGCGCTGCTGTTCCTGCTCGGCGGCGGCGTGTTCGCGCTGTACCCGGTGGCCGTCAGCAGCGCCGCCGACCGCGCCCCGGCCGACGCGCTGGTGCCGATGATCCAGGGGCTGCTGCTGATCAACTCGCTGGGCTCGGCCATGGCCCCACTGGCCATTTCGCCGATGATGACTGCCTACGGCGAAGTCGGCCTGTTCTGGGCCTTCGCCGTGATCAACCTGGCCATGGTCGGGTTCTTCCTGTGGCGTCGCGGCAAACGCCCGGCACCGGAGCACCCGGCGCCGTTCGCGCCGACCGCAACCTTCTCGCCAACCGGCGCGGAACTGCGGGTGACCGAAGACCTGATGCACGCGGCGCAGGAGCATCCGACGCTGGAGGCGATGGATGCCATGCCCGGCCAACAGACGCCTCGTCCTGACGCCCACTGACGGCTGACGCCAAGGACCGCCCGTCGCTTGACGGGCACCTTGGCGTCGCCGTGATAGCCCAACCATGACAGTCATCCGACAGGAGATTCATCATGGTCAATCCACGTCCCCTCGCCTTGCTGCTGGCCTTGATACTGGGCAGCAGCACCACCCTCGCCCTCGCCGCCACCGACACGAACGGGAGCGGCACGCACAAAGAGCACACTACCGAGCAAGGCAAGACCGCCGGTGAAGGCAGCAGCGTCAACAGCCCCGGTGGCAAGGATAACGACAGCAGTGACACTGGTACCGACTCTGACGCCGCCGACGGTGCCGCTGGCGGCTCCAACAGTACCGGAGAAGCCACCGGCAGCGGCGCTGGGGCTTCTGGTGGCAGCGCCGAGGATCAGGACAGCCGGTGACCCGCGAAGCGCACGGCCTTCAACGCCAGTATCGGGGCTCGTCCACCACGCGCTGGTGCTCGGCGAACAACAACGGCAGCTGCTCCTTGAGAAAGTCCAGCCAGGTGCGCACCTTGGCGTCCAGGTAATGCCGTGACGGATAGATCGCATAGATCTCGCGCTGGCGCAGCCGATGCGGCGCCAGCAACCGGCACAAGCGCCCCTCCTGCATCGCCTGGCTCGCCGAGTAGTACGGCAACAAGCCCACCCCCATGCCCAGTTCGGTGGCCTTGAGCATGGCGTCTGCAACGTTGGTGAGGAAGGTGTCCTGGGGCACGATCACGCAATTGTCGGGGTGGCCTTCGAACGACCAGTCCTCCTCGAACAGCGGGTCGACGGTGCGCAGGCAGACGTGCCCGTGCAAGTCCTCGGGGCGCTCGGGTACGCCGTGACGGGCAAGGTAATCCGGGGATGCGCACAGGATGCTGTGGATGCTGCCCAGCGGGATGGCGATCAGTTGCGAGTCCGGCAGGCCCTGGCCGATGGTGATCACCACGTCGTGCCCTTCGGCAAGTGGGTCGGGGTTGCGCTGCGACAGGGTCAACTCCATCACCACTTCCGGGCAGGTCGCGTTGTAGCGCGCCACCAGCGGCATCATCAATAGCCCCAGGCCATGGGTGCAGTGAAAACGCAGGCGGCCACGGGGGGTGAGGTGGGCGCCGCGCGCCTCGTCCACCGCCTCCTCGGTGAGCAGCATGATCTGCCGGGTGCGCTCGAGAAAACGCTCGCCCGCCTCGCTCATGCGCAGGCGCCGGGTGGTGCGGTGCAGCAGGCGGGTCTGCAGCTGGTTCTCGAGCTCGGCGACGATCCGCGACACCTGCGCGGCGGAAATATCCAGGGCCTGGGCGGCCCCGGCGAAGCTGCCGCATTCCACTACCCGGGCGAAGGTTCGCATCGCATGCAGCATGTCCATGGGCAGGCACCCTCATTCATACATGAAAGGCAGGAATCTATCACGGGATAGCCCATTTATTGTGAAACACAAATGAATGGATCATTAGCTATCCGCAATAAATGAGGTACCTGTCATGAAACGTTCGATTGCCCTGCTCGCCCTCAGCGCCACCCTCGCCTCGTTCGGCGCCTTCGCCGACAACAGCCCCAGCACCTACGAATACGGCATGCCGCTGGACATCGCCAAGGTCATTTCGATCACTCCGGCCAGCAACGACGCCGATTGCCAGGTCGGTACGGCGCACATGGTCTACGTCGACCACCAGGGCCAGACCCGCGAAGTCGACTACCGCCAGATGGGCAACTGCTCGCAGCTGTAACCCCATGGCAAAAATACCAGCCATCTTGCTGAAAGTGCATTTGCCCGCCTGACACGGCGTCGCATGATCTGCCGGGACAACAACAAGAACGTCCCGGACCATGAATACGATCGATACCTCCACGGCGCCGTCCGTGCGCGCCTGCGACGCTACCCACACCCGCATCACCTGGCGGCTGATGCCGCTGCTGCTGGTGTGCTACCTGTTCGCCCACCTGGACCGCATCAACATCGGCTTCGCCAAGATGCAGATGAGTGCCGACCTGGGTTTTTCCGACACTGTCTACGGCCTGGGGGCCGGCCTGTTCTTCATCGCCTATGCGCTGTTCGGCGTGCCCAGCAACCTGGCCCTGGAGCGGGTCGGCCCACGGCGCTGGATCGCCACCCTGATGGTGGTCTGGGGATTGTTGTCGAGCGGCATGATGTGGGTGCAGGACGCCGCCGGGTTCTATGCCTTGCGCTTTCTGCTGGGAATGGCCGAGGCCGGTTTCTTCCCCGGCATCCTCGTGGTGCTCAATCGCTGGTATCCGGCCCGGCGCCGCGCCCAGATCACGGCACTGTTCGCCATCGCCGTGCCCTTGGCCGGAGTGGTCGGCGGGCCGCTGTCCGGCGGCATCCTGCAGGCGTTTCACGATCAGGGCGGCATGCGGGGCTGGCAGTGGATGTTCCTGATCGAGGGGCTGCCGGTGGTGTTGCTCGGGCTGGTGGTGCTCAAGGCCCTGCCGGACAGTTTCGAGCAGGTGGCTTGGCTCACCGCCGATCAGAAGCGTGCAATGCGCGAGGAAATGGCCCGCGAGGAGCGGCACAAGCCGATCGACTCGATGCGCGGGCTGCTGGGCGACGCCCATGTCTGGTTGCTGGTGGCGATCTATTTCGCGGTGATGCTGGCAGTCAACACCCTGGCCTTCTGGATGCCCAGCCTGATTCACGGCGCCGGCATCGGCAGCGATGGCCAGGTCGGCCTGCTCAGCGCCATCCCTTATCTGGCCGGTTGTCTGTTCATGCTCGGCTGCGGACGCTCGTCCGACCGTCACCGCGAACGCCGCTGGCACCTGGGCGGGCCGTTGCTGATGGCCGCCGCCGGCATCGCCCTGGCCGGATGGGCACCGGACGACCCCTGGCTGGTCATGAGTGGGTTGGTGGTCGCAGGCATGGGCGCCAGCGCCGCGCTGCCGATGTTCTGGCAACTGCCGCCGGCCTTCCTGGCGGGCGGCACCCAGGCCGCCGGCATCGCCATGATCAGTTCGTTCGGCAGTATCGCCTCGTTCGCCGCGCCTTACCTGATCGGCTGGATGCGCGACAGCACTGCCAGCCCGGGCCTGGCCTTGCAGGTACTGGCCGTGGCCATCGTACTGGGCGCCGTACTGGTGATGAAGGTGCCAGCCAACGTGGTCAACCCAAGGTGAGGCGCTTCACGCCAGCAACTCGGTAATCCACAGCGCCTGACGGGTGATATCGCGCACCTTTTCCTCGGGCACTGGCTGGCGCGCCCGGGCGAAATTGGCCAGGGTCTGGTGTTTCTGGCGCAGCATGCGTTGCCACTTGAACAGGAACGCCGGGCTGCGCGCCTGCATCAGCAGCGGGCCGAAGTACAGCTGCTCGGCGCTGTAGCTGACCGACTCGGCACGTTCGGCGACGATGATTTCGTAGTCGAAACGGTTTTCACGCAACACTTCCTCGCAGACGATCCGATAGCCGTTGTCCATCAGCCACTGGCGCAGCGCCTGTTCACCGCCGTTGGGTTGCAGTACCAACCGCTCGTGGCCGCCCAGGTGTTGCCTGCCGACCTCGAGGATGTCGCGAATGGTCTCGCCGCCCATGCCGCAGATACTGACTGCGGTGATGCCATCATTTGGCTCGATGGCCGCCAGGCCACTGGCATGGCGCACGGTGATGCGGTCTTCCAGGCCGTTTTCGCGCACTGTGCGCTGCGCGGCCTGGTAAGGCGTCAGCGCCACTTCGCCGGCCACGGCCGCGACAATCGCGCCTCGACGCGCCAGCGCCACCGGCAGGTAGCCATGGTCCGAGCCGATATCGGCCAGTCGCGCACCCGCCGGCACATGGGCTGCCACGCGCTCCAGGCGCATGGACAATGTGTGTTCGTTCAACGCAAGCCTCTTTTCACGACCAGGGCCCGGCGCCTGTGGCCGGGTGGGGGGCGATTCTGCCGGTCCCGGCCAGGTATTTCAAATGCCCGCGACCGACCGCCCTGCCTCGACCTGCCCTGCCTGCTCGCGTAGGCTTGGCGGTTTCCTTCCGTTGCAAGGCGAAACCCCATGGCACACAGCGACATCATCTACACCCCCGACCCGGACGCCGACTCGATCTCCTCGGACGTTGCCGAGTACAACGGCATCCTGGTCAGCACCCAGATCCCCGTGCACGCCGACGGCAGCCTAGAGCTGGGCGACATCACCAAACAGTGCGAATGCACCCTGCAGGCTTTGAAAGATGCCCTGGAGCGCGCCGGCAGCTCGATGGACCGGGTGTTGCACCTGACCATCTACCTGACCGACATGGCCGATCGGGCGGCGTTCAACGAGGTGTACCAGCGGTTCTTCAGCAAGCCATGGCCGGTGCGTGCGGCGGTGGGCGTGGCTTCGCTGGCGTTCGAAGGGATGCGTGTGGAAGTAACGGCGATGGCGGCCAAGGGCTGAGATCTGCTCATGGGCCGCCTATGGCGCGGCCCTATGACGACTGGTCCTTCATCAAACGCTGCTTTCTTGTGGTCCATCGCGCAATGCCGCATTAAGCGTCTCACCAACACCAATTGCCACCTGGCCCATAGGTGACGTCTGAGCTCGCACCCTTTTCTCTTGGTACATATCGTTGATATCAACCTGCAACGCCTTTGCCTTGGCGCCAAAATTGACCTCTTGGCTAGATGAGAGCATGTCAGAAATCTTGGAAATCGAAGCGGCACCGACGACCGCGCCAAGCAAGCCCAACTCCGTAGCCCAATGACCACCGCCCTCCTCCGTGGCGCCTAGATATAGGCCTGCCCCCCATCCAACAACAGCTGAAGTTGTACTAGTCAGCGCTCCAACAACATGGGTAGCCCTCTGCATGAATGTCACAGGTTGACCCGCCAGCTCTTCAAGCTGGTTGTCTATCAGTATTTGCCGATTTTCCGAGTAGACGGACATGTCCCATAACTGTTTTAAATGATGGGGTGCCTCGTTCGCACCAGCCGTGCCTACTGCAGAGGCCGCCGTGACCAGGAGTGATCTGACAAAAGTCCTCTCAGTACCCCGGGAATCATGGAAGTTGATCGGATCACCCTGACAGTACGCAAAAGCATTGATCCCCCCCGCCCCAAACGGACTCAACCGATCAGGCGAGTTGAACCGCATCAGCAATGGATTGAAGGTCCGATACCCGTTGCCCAGGTGATAATGGCCCGTCAACGAATCGCGGGGCTGGCCGCAATAGGCCAACAGAGCCCCGCGCTTATCGGAAACGGCCCCATACGGCGCATAAGCCCTGGGCAGGCTGGAGCTCCCCAGCACTGATCGCTGCTGGTCGATCACGGACAAACGGCTGGAAGTCATCGCATAACCTTTTTGCAGAACGATTTTGGACCCGACGCTATCACTATCGCGCCGCACGCATAACTGACAAAAATGCCAGGCCCTTTACCACCGTTTGGGCAAGTTCATCGGTTATGGATGCCCCCGCCCCGTTTCACCGCTACAATGCCCGTCTTACCGTGACAGCCCGAACCTATAACGACATGTCCCTTCCAAAGCACCACCTGGAACTGCTCAGCCCTGCCCGTGACGTGAGCATCGCCCGCGAGGCGATCCTGCACGGCGCCGACGCCATCTACATCGGCGGCCCGAGCTTTGGCGCGCGCCATAACGCCTGTAACGAAGTGAGCGATATCGCCGAGCTGGTCGAGTTCGCCCGGCGCTACCATGCCCGCGTGTTCACCACCATCAACACCATCCTCCACGACAACGAGCTGGAGCCAGCACGCAAGCTGATCCACCAGCTGTACGACGCCGGTGTCGACGCGCTGATCGTGCAGGACCTGGGGGTGATGGAGCTGGATATCCCGCCGATCGAGCTGCATGCCAGCACCCAGACCGATATCCGCACCCTGGAGCGGGCCAAGTTCCTCGACCAGGCCGGTTTCTCCCAGCTGGTACTGGCCCGCGAGCTGAACTTGCAGCAGATCCGCGCCATCGCCGCCGAGACCGACGCGGCCATCGAGTTCTTCATCCACGGCGCGCTGTGCGTGGCCTTCTCCGGCCAGTGCAACATCTCCCACGCCCAGACCGGGCGCAGCGCCAACCGCGGCGACTGCTCCCAGGCCTGCCGCCTGCCGTACACCCTCAAGGACGACCAGGGCCGCGTGGTCGCCTTCGAGAAGCACCTGCTGTCGATGAAGGACAACAACCAGACCGCCAACCTGCGCGACCTGGTCGATGCCGGCGTGCGCTCGTTCAAGATCGAAGGTCGTTACAAGGACATGGGCTATGTGAAGAACATCACCGCCCACTACCGCAAGGAGCTCGACGCCATCCTCGAGGACCGCCCCGAGTTGGCTCGCGCCTCCAGTGGCCGCACCGAACACTTCTTCGTGCCGGACCCGGACAAGACCTTCCACCGTGGCAGCACCGACTACTTTGTCAGCGACCGCAAGATCGACATCGGCGCCTTCGACTCCCCAACCTTCACTGGCCTGCCAGTGGGCGTGGTCGAGAAAGTCGGCAAGCGCGACCTGCTGGTGACCACCGATGTCCCGCTGACCAACGGCGACGGCCTCAATGTGCTGGTCAAGCGTGAAGTCGTGGGCTTCCGCGCCAACATCGCCGAGCTGAAAAGCGAATCCGAGGAGGACGGCCAGAAGCGCTACCGCTACCGCGTCGAGCCCAACGAGATGCCCGAGGGCCTGTACAAGCTACGCCCCAACCATCCGCTTTCGCGCAACCTCGACCACAACTGGCAACAGGCGCTGCAGCGTACGTCGTCCGAGCGCCGGGTGGCTGTCGAATGGCATGCCGTACTGCGTGAGCAGCGCCTGATGCTGACCCTCGGCAGCGAGGAAGGCGTCAGCGTGCAGGTCGCCCTGGACGGCCCGTTCGGCGCCGCCAACAAGCCGGAACAGGCGCTCGAGCAACTGCACGACCTGCTCGGCCAGTTGGGTACCACGATGTACCACGCCGACGCCATCGAACTCGATGCGCCCCAGGCGTTCTTCATTCCCAACTCGCAACTCAAGGCCCTGCGTCGCGAGGCCATCGAGGCACTGACCGAAGCGCGGGTCAAGGCCCACCCGCGTGGCGGGCGCAAGGCCGAGACCACGCCACCGCCGGTGTACCCCGAGTCGCACCTGTCGTTCCTGGCCAACGTCTACAACCAGAAGGCCCGCGACTTCTACCACCGCCACGGCGTGCAATTGATCGACGCGGCCTACGAGGCCCATGAAGAGCACGGCGAGGTGCCGGTGATGATCACCAAGCACTGCCTGCGCTTCTCCTTCAACCTGTGCCCCAAGCAGGCCAAGGGTGTGACCGGCGTGCGCACCAAGGTGGCGCCGATGCAGCTGATCCAGGGCGATGAAGTGCTTACCCTGAAGTTCGACTGCAAGCCTTGCGAGATGCATGTGATCGGCAAGATGAAGAGCCATATCATCGACCTGCCGACCCCAGGCAGCGCAGTGGCCCAGGTGGTCGGGCACATCAGCCCGGAAGACCTGCTCAAGACCATCCCGCGCGCGCCGCACTGAGGCATGACCCGTCGTCGCTCCAGCGGACTTCACCGGCGACGGGTCTAGACTGAACAGGGGGCTGCCACACGTGGAGGTGTGAGATGAGCCAGTTCAAGCGATTGTTGGTCATGCTCGGCCCGCAGATGCGCCATACGCCTGCCCTGCAGCGCGCTGCGGCATTGGCCGAGTCCAGCGGGGCACTGCTGGACCTCAACGTCTTCGTCGACGATGTCGACACCTTTGGCCTGATGAGCGACAGCCGCGAGCGCGAACGCCTGCTCGAGGACAACCGCCAATGGCTGGCCGACGAGGCCGAGCAACTGCGTAATGCCGGCCTGGATGTCTCTACCGAACTGCTGCTGACCCGTGATCCACTGGGCAGCGTGCTGGCGCAGATCGAGCGGCTGGGCTGCGACCTGCTGGTCAAGGACGTGCAGCACGAACCCATCCTCAAGCGCCTGCTGGTCACCCCGCTGGACTGGCAACTGCTCAAGGACAGCCCGGTGGCGGTGCACCTGGTCAGCGACATCCGCCTGCCTTTGCCCCGACAGATCGCCGCCGCGGTCGACCTCAACAGCCATGGTGCCGGCGAGCACCTGGACGACGCGGTGATTCGCAGCGCCCATGCCCTGGCCCTGCAGTGCAACGCCGAACTGCACCTGTTGCATGTGTGTGATGCGGCCAGGACCCATATCGCCGACTTCGGCGCCGGCACCGTGACCATGCCCGGTTTCGATACCAGCGTGCGTACAGCCCAGCGCACGGCATTCAACCGCCTGGGCGATCACTACCAGATCGACCTAGAACGTCGCCACTTCCTCGAAGGGCCGGCGGTCAAGGCGATCACCCAATACATCGCCGCTCACCGGGTAGATGTGATCGTCATGGGCAATCACCGACACGATGCGTTGCAGGCGTTTCTCGGCGGCACCACGGCGCATGTGCTGGAGCATCCGTTGTGTAATGTGCTGGCGATCAAGGCGGTGCGCTGAATGCCATCGAGGGGCAAGCCCACTCCCGCAGTGCGGGAGCAGACCTGCCCCTCGATCGGTAGCTTGCGTGGACTCAGAACGCCTTGCTGTAGAACAGCGAGTACGACTCGATCCCGTCGTTAGGCTGCTTCAGCCCGGCGTTGGAGTAATGCATGGCGCGGATGCCGATCTTCTGCTCCGCCGGCAGCTTCAGGCCGAAACCGATCCGGTCCTCGAAGTTCACCGACGAGCCAAGGCGCTGGTCGCCCACGTCGGTCTTGGAGAACGCCGCCAGGCCAATACCCGCCTCGATGAAGGGGGTGTAGGTAAAGCCACTGAATTCATAGACGAACACCGGGCTGATCGACAGCGAGTGGGCCCCACTGGCCTCGCCGCCTTCCCAGTAGGTGTAGGCCGCATCCCAGTATCCGGTCAGGTGCCCGGTGCTGCTTTCCAGCCATTTCTTGTCCCAATCGAAGGACAGGCCGATGCGGTAGGTCATGTCGCCCTGGCCAGTGGCGCCCACGGCACCAGACATCTGCGCGGCCTGGGCCAGGTTGGCGCCGGCGAGTGCCAGCACGGTGGCTGCCAACGTTGTGGCGAAACGGGTTCTCATCAAATGACTTCTCCTGATGGTCTTCACGGACAGGTCCGCGAGGTGCGCGTACCTGCGACAATCGGGGGCTGGGCCCCTCGTTCTGCACCCGCCACCCGGCACATCCAACCGGGTTACAAGTGGTAATACTTCTTTGATTATTGTCCGAACAGTCTGAAAGTTGAAAGTGATTTGCCACTATTGGCTAAGGACAGTGCGCTCGCTTCACAGGTTCATTCGTATTCCACTTCGTGCTTGCCTGGCAGCCTTCGCTCACGCGGCGAGGCCTGTGCCAGCACATGGGGTTGAACTGCCAGTGGAGATGCGGCGAAAACTTCTGCGCCACCCTGCGCCGGCCAAAGTGCACCTGGAGCCTGTCATGCACGTGCCCGATCTGCAGCCCCTTGTGGGAGCGGGCTTGCCCCGCGACAGGCACTTAGCGCCAGTTGAGATCAACCCGCGCAGGCGCCTTGCCGTCCACCGTCACCTGCTGCTGCACCGTCTGGCCCTCGGCATTGCCGACCACGCGGTAGTGCCCAGGGGGCAATTGCACGAAGATCAACGGACCGACGTCCTGCAATGTCAGTACCGACTGGCCCTGGGCCGATTGGATATCCACCGCGGCACCACTCTGGAACTTGCCTTCGGCACCGGTCGAGAGGGTGATGTGCAGGTCGTAGCCGGGTGTGCGGCGCAGGGCATCGGCTTCATCCTGGCCGATACCGCCCTGCAGGTAACGGATGCCGTTCTGTTCCTGGGGCTGCAATTGCACGCCCTGCGGATCGATGGGGGTATTCAGGTCGGTGGCCGCTGCAAGGTTCCAAGGCATGGCCAATGCCAGCAACAGCGCGGCGCAAAGGCCGTAATGGTGAGTGCGCATGGTGCATTCCTCCCTGGTGGGATGATCTACACAATTTGGAGGGTTTTCCGGGGCTCGGGTTCGCCCGTTGACGCACCGTTAGTCCGCGAGGCGTTGCCCTCAAGACAAGGGCAGCTCACGACGCTCCTCCAGCAACTTGATGAACATGCTCAAGCTGCGCGACACCGTCCCCCGTCGCCACACTAGCCAGGTCTTCAAGTAGCGAAAATCCTCGGCCATCGGCCAGGCGCTGACCGTGCTGCACCCCGGCATGTTTTCGAGCATGCTGCGCGGCATCATCGCCAGGCCTGCGCCTGCGCTGACACAGGCGAGCATGCCATGGTACGACTCCATCTCGTGGATCTTGCCCGGCACCGCCTGGTCATGAATGAACCAGCTTTCGAAATGGTGGCGGTACGAGCAGTTGGCGCGAAAGGCGTAGATGCTCGAGCCGTTGACGTCCCGGGCACGGGTCACGGGCGGGTGGTTGAGCGGTGCGATGACCATCATCTCTTCCTCGAACACCGGCATGCCTTCCAGCGTCGGGTGCAGCACCGGTCCATCGACGAAAGCCGCCACCAGGCGCCCGGACAACACCCCTTCGAGCATGGTCCCCGACGGCCCGGTGGACAGGTCAAGGTCGACCTTCGGGTAGCGCTGGTTGTAGGCCGCCAGCAAGGCCGGGATGCGCACCGCGGCGGTGCTTTCCAGCGAACCCAGGGCAAAAGTGCCCTGGGGGTCCTCCCCCGCCACGGTCAGGCGTGCCTCGTGTACCAGATCGAGGATGCGCCGGGTGTACTCGAGGAAGTTCCAGCCGGCCGGCGACAGGCGCAGGCGGCTCTTCTCGCGGATGAACAGCTCGACACCCAGGTCCTCCTCCAGCTGCTTGATACGGGTGGTCAGGTTCGACGGCACCCGATGGATCTGCTGGGCGGCGGCGCTGATGCTGCCGTGCTCGGCCACGGCCTTGAACATCTCGAGTTGCACCAGGTCCACGGTCATTCTCCAAACGTGAATGTTTCGCTCATTATTATTCAGTTTTCATTAAAGCGCGCCACCACTAGTCTGCGCTCACCCCATCAGAACAATGAGAGTCCTGCCATGAGCGAGATCAGCAGCCTGACCCACGCCATCTCCGTCGACCCCTACAGCGGCGAACGGATCGGCCATTACGCCTTCGACACCGACGCCGCACTGGACGCGGCGCTGCAACGCGCCAAGGTCGGCTACAGCCAGTGGCGCAAAGTGTCGCTGGGTCAGCGCAGCGAGTACCTGGTCGCGCTCGGGCAGGCCCTGCAGGCCAACGCCGAGGCCTTCGCGCAGATGATCGCCCGCGAGATCGGCAAGCCGATCAGCCAGGCCCGCGGTGAAGTCAGCAAGTGTGTCGGCCTGTGCCAGTGGTACGCCGAACACGGCCCGGCCATGCTCGCGCCGGAGCCGACCCAGATCGAAAAGGCCCGTATCGAATACCGCCCGCTTGGCCCGATCCTCGCCGTGATGCCGTGGAACTTCCCGATCTGGCAGGTGCTGCGCGGCGCGGTGCCGGCGCTGCTGGCGGGCAACACCTACGTGCTCAAGCACGCGCCCAACGTGATGGGTAGCGCCTACCTGCTGGCCGACCTGTTCAAACGCGCCGGCCTGCCTGAGGGCGTGTTCGAAGTGCTCAATGTCACCCCAGAGGGCGTCACCCGCGCCATCAACGACCCGCGCATCGCCGCCATCACCCTGACCGGCAGCGTGCGCGCCGGCATGGCCATCGGCGCGCAAGCCGGCGCGGCGCTGAAGAAGTGCGTGCTGGAGCTGGGCGGCTCCGATCCGTTCATCGTACTGGCCGATGCCGACCTTGATGCAGCGGTGAAGGCCGCCGTGATCGGCCGCTACCAGAACACCGGCCAGGTCTGCGCCGCGGCCAAGCGCCTGATTGTCGAAGAAAGCATTGTCGAGGCGTTCACCCACAAGTTCGTCGAGGCCACCCGTGCGCTGACCGTCGGCAATCCGCTGGACGACGCCACCTACATCGGCCCGATGGCGCGCTACGACCTGCGCGATGAACTCGACGGCCAGGTCCAGGCGACCCTCGCCGAAGGCGCCACGCTGCTGCTGGGGGGCAAAAAGGTCGAGGGCGCGGCCAACTTCTACGAGCCGACTGTATTCGCCAACGTCACCCCGGACATGACCGCGTTCAAACAGGAGCTGTTCGGGCCGGTGGCGGCGATCATCAGCGCCCGCGACGCCGACCACGCCGTGGCGCTGGCCAACGACAGCGAATTCGGCTTGGCCGCAACCATCTACACCGCCGACTATGCCTTGGCCGAGCGCATGACCGCTGCGCTGGACACCGGCGGCGTGTTCATCAACGGCTACTGCGCATCCGACCCCCGCGTGGCGTTCGGTGGCGTGAAGAAAAGTGGCTTTGGCCGTGAGCTGTCACACTTCGGCGTGCGCGAGTTCACCAATGCCCAGACGGTGTGGCTGGATCGCAACTGATCCCCGCGCCCCGTTACCACCGCTGCGGGAGCGGCTCCAGCCGCCCCGCACCTGAGGTTGCCGCCTGGCCATGCGCAACTGGGCTGCAAATCGGCCCGATCCTGTATCTTGAATCCCCTTCCCATACACGAATAATCGAGCACCTCCCCAGCGAACCGGAGGTACCCATGAGCCTGCAACCCGACACCCGTCGCCTGACCGTCCCTGAACTGGCCGCCATGAAGGGCCGGCAGAAGATCGCCGCCCTCACCGCCTACAGCACGCCGATCGCTCGCCTGATCGACCCGTTGATGGACTTCATCCTGGTGGGCGACTCGACCGCCATGGTCGCCTATGGACGGCGCTCAACCTTGGCCATGCGGCTGGAGGAAACCATCAGCCACACCCGTGCCGTGGTCGACTGTACCCAGCACGCCTGCGTGATCGCCGACATGCCTTTCGGCAGTTACCAGGAGTCCCCTGAACAGGCACTGCGCAGCTGCGCCAGGGTGCTGGCCGAAACCGGATGCGACGCGGTGAAGCTGGAAAGCAACCGCATACTGGCCGCCACGGTGGCGTTTCTGGTCGAGCGGGGTATTCCGGTGATGGCTCACGTCGGCTTGATGCCGCAGTTCGTCAATGTCCTGGGCGGCTACAAGGCACAAGGGCTGACCGAGGAAAGCGCCGCCACCATCCATGCCGATGCGCGCGCCAACCTGGCCGCCGGCGCCTTCAGCCTGCTGCTCGAGGGCGTGGCCGAGCCACTGGCCCGACGTATCAGCGAAGAAAGTCGGCAGCCTTGCATCGGTATCGGCGCCTCCCCGGCCTGCGATGGCCAGATCCTGGTCACCGAGGATCTCCTCGGGCTGAGCGGGCCGCGCAAGGCGAAGTTCGTCAAGCAGTACGCCGACGTGTCGACAGTCATCCGCTTAGCCTGCGCCCGCTATGCCAATGAAGTGCGTCAGGGTGAGTTCCCTGAACGCGAGCATTGCTACGGCAGCTGAGGTGCCTGACGGATCGCTCGGGCCAGCTTGACCAGCGCAGCTTCGATGTCCAGCTGCCAATCGACGGTAAAGCTCAGCCGCAGATGGTCGCGCCAGAACCCGGCCTGGCTGAACAACGCCCCCGGCACGATCACCACGCCCTGACCCAGCAACTGCTTGCACACGGCCTGCATGTCTACCGGGCGCACCGCCTGCAGCCAGAACGTGGCGCCCGCCACGGGCATCGCCAGGCGCAGGCAGTCGGCGGCGTGACGCTCAAGCAACTGCGCCATGCGCTGACGGCTGCGTGCCAGGTGCCGAATCAGCTGGCCCTGGTGCCGGGCCAGGCGTCCGGAGCTCAACAAACGGGCAACGGCCTGTTGCCGATAGCTCGGCAGGCGAAAACCCTGGGCAAGAAAGGCTTGGGCCAGGCTCGACGCCGCGCCACGGCACAACAGGTAACCGAACGGTGCCTCCGCGCCGATGCACTTGTCGAAACCGGCCAGCACCAGCAAACGTTCCGGGTCGGCATGGTCACGGTAGCGCTGGCCCGCCGCAGCCTCGCACAGCGCGCCATAACTGTCGTTTTCGATCAGCCACGCCTGGTGCTCGGCCAGCAAGGCGCACAGATGCTGCTTATCCTGGATCGGCATCGCGCCGCCCTGGGGTATGTTGACGGTCGAGGACAGTACCGCCGCCCTGATCGGCTTTTCGCTGAACACTCGCGCCACGGCCTGCAGATCGAAACGACCGTCCGCGCCAAGTGGTGCCTCGACGATCTGCATCCCCGCCGCCTGCAGCAGCCGCAGGACCAGCCAGGAGCAAGGCGACTCGACCAGTACCCAGGCACCCCGTGGCAGCAGTGTGCGCAGCGCAAGCTCGAACACGCTGCGCCAATCGGCGCCGACAAACACCTGGTCGGCCTGCCAATGATCATCCACGCCACGGCTGTAGCGGCGGGCCAGGGCCTCGCGCAGCGCCGGTTCGCCAAAGGGCGCGAACGGTGGTGCGTCGGCACGGGGCAACTGGCGCAGCAACTCGCGTTCGACACTCAGCAATGGCCCCTCCAGGGACGCCAGCATGGTCGGGGAGTCGCTGCTCAAGGCCAGCATGCCCGGTTGCCGGGCGCTGGCATACAAACAGTCGATCAGGCTGAGCGCAGGCGGCAGCCGCGACGATGCTGCACCGGCCACGCTGAAGTAACCAATCTTGGGGCGTGCCTGGATCCGCCCCTGGGCTTCAAGCAGGGCGAAAGCCTGTTTGCTGGACGACAGCGAGACGTTCAGGTGCCGGGCGACATCGCGCAGCGAGGGCAACCGATGCGCCAGCTCCGGTGCGCGGGCATCAAGCCAGTCGCTCAGGTAGCGGTGGACTTTCTGGTAGGTGAAACGGGGCGTCTGCGCGGTGTCCATACCGGTCCTCCGAAAAACTGCGGCAGGCACACTAGCAAGCTTTGCCGCACTGTCCTAGGCTCTGCACCAAATGTATCTGCACTCGCCCATACTGCGTTGAAACGGGGCTCGGAATGCTCATGTACGCCAGTACATTCCGCTTCCTCACCCCGTTTCGCCTTGTCTGGCCTTCGCGCAGACACATTTGCTACAGACCCTAGCTTGCCCGCCGCCGCTTGAGCGTTTCGCTCGGCAGTTCGCGAAACAGCTGCCGGTAACTTTCGGAAAACCGTCCCAGGTGCCAGAACGACCAGCGCATCGCCACTTCGGCCACGGTCGCGTCACCAGCCAGCAGATCGCGCCGCGCGCCGTTCAGGCGACGCAGGCGCAACCAATGCGCCGGTGGCAGGTTGGTGAAACCCTTGAAGGCTTGCTGCAATTGACGCACGGAAACCCCGGCGACCTTGGCCAGTTGCAGCAGGTTTAGGGTTTCGTCGGGGCAGTCGGCGGCCCACTCGCTGACCCGGCGCATGATCGCCCGCTCCTCGTCGCGCCGCCCCAGCGCCTCGCCCTGCAGGCGCTGGCCGGCGTTGTCGAGGATGAACAGGCAGTCCTCCAGCAACTGCTCGCCCAGCGCCCCGCCCTCCAGCGGGCAATCGGCCTGTCCCAGCTGCGTGAGCGTGGCGCTCAGCCAGTTGCCGAACAAAGCGTTCTGCTGGCAGGTCAGCGGCACCATGAACAGACCGCGCAGGCGTTCCAGGTCGAGGCCGTGGCTGGCCAAAAACGGCTGCTCGAACACCACCGCCACTTCCTGGTAGTTCTCCGGGGTGATCCAGATATTGCGGCTGTCTTCATTGAGCAGATAGAGGCTGTTTTCACTGCGGTCGAAGCAGAACGCCAGGGCGCCGCTGGGCGCGCGAAAGAACTGCTCGACCCGGGTGTTCAGGCGCTCCTCGTAGACCTCCACGCCATCGAGGCCCAGCCAGCGCAGCTGGCCGTTGAAATGCCCGGGCGACATCTGCCGGTATTGCTGCTGCCAGCCAGGGGTGACGCGGGTCTGTTCGGTCACATCGGTGGTGCGGTAATCCTGGACCTGCAAGGCGGTTGGCGTTGTCACGCGCTGTCCTAGTTGCACTCTTTTGGTGCATTAATTGCCGAAGAAAGTGGATAGATCACCCTGGGGGGCAGCGACCAAGATAGTCCTCAGCGTCACCTGTGGGAAGTGCCCCTCGGCACTGAACGCCTTGCGTCCCACCACAACTACCCAACCAAGAGGTTTGTATGAACGCCCCCTTCGATCAGCTGTCCACCTGGCTGAAAGAACACCGGATCACCGAAGTCGAATGCGTGATCAGCGACCTGACCGGCATCGCCCGCGGCAAGATCGCCCCGACCGCCAAGTTCCTCCACGAGCGCGGCATGCGCCTGCCCGAGAGCGTGCTGCTGCAGACCGTCACCGGCGACTATGTCGACGACGACATCTACTACAGCCTGCTCGACGCCGCCGACATCGACATGGTCTGCCGCCCCGACCCCACGGCGGTGTACCAGATCCCCTGGGCCATCGAACCGACCGCGATCGTCATCCACGACACCTTCGACAAACAAGGCAACCCCATCGAGCTGTCGCCGCGCAACGTACTGAAGAAGGTGCTCAAGCTGTACGCCGACAAGGGCTGGCAGCCGATCGTCGCGCCGGAGATGGAGTTCTACCTCACCCAGCGCTGCGAGGACCCGGACCTGCCGCTGCAGGTGCCGCTGGGCCGCTCGGGCCGCGCCGAAAGTGGCCGTCAGTCGTTTTCCATCGATGCCGCCAACGAATTCGACCCGCTGTTCGAGGACGTCTACGACTGGTGCGAAATCCAGGGCCTGGACCTCGACACGCTGATCCATGAAGACGGCCCGGCGCAGATGGAGATCAACTTCCGCCACGGCGACGCCCTGGACCTGGCCGACCAGATCACCGTATTCAAGCGCACGATGCGCGAGGCGGCGCTCAAGCACAACGTCACCGCCACCTTCATGGCCAAGCCGATCACCGATGAACCGGGCAGTGCCATGCACCTGCACCAGAGCGTGGTCGACATCGCCACTGGCAAGCCGATCTTCGCCAATGACGACGGCAGCATGAGCGAGCTGTTCCTGCACCATATCGGCGGCCTGCAGAAGTACATCCCCAAGCTGTTGCCGATGTTCGCGCCGAACGTCAACTCGTTCCGCCGCTTCCTGCCTGACACCTCGGCGCCGGTGAACGTCGAATGGGGTGAGGAAAACCGTACCGCCGGCCTGCGCGTGCCAACGTCGAGCCCCGAAGCGATGCGCGTGGAGAACCGCCTGCCGGGCGCCGACGCCAACCCCTACCTGGCCATCGCCGCGAGCCTGCTGTGCGGTTACATCGGCATGGTCGAGAAACTCGAACCCAGCGCCCCGGTACAGGGCCGCGCCTATGAGCGGCGCAACCTGCGCCTGCCGATCACCATCGAGGACGCGCTGCAGCACATGGAAGACTGCGAAAAAGTGCAGCAGTACCTCGGCCAGCAGTTCGTCCAGGGCTACGTCGCGGTCAAGCGTGCCGAGCATGAAAACTTCAAGCGCGTGATCAGTTCGTGGGAGCGCGAGTTCCTGCTGTTGAGCGTCTGATCCGCTTTCTGGCAGGCCAGATCCCACGGCAGAACCAAGATGCCTGTGGGAGCCGGCTTGTCGTGGCGACGAACCGCGGCGATGGGCTGCAAAGCAGCCCCTACACCACCGAACTCGAAGAACAAGACCAACGAGGTGTCGACATGCGTCATCCGCAAGCTTTGATCCCCGCAACCTTCGCCCTGCTGTTCGGCGCGGCCGTCCAGGCCCAGCCGACGGTGAGCGTCTACAACTGGACCGACTACATCGGTGACACCACCCTGGCCGACTTCCAGGCCAGCAGCGGGATCAAGGTGGTCTATGACGTGTTCGACTCCAACGAAACCCTGGAGGGCAAGCTGCTGGCCGGGCGCACCGGCTACGACGTGGTCGTGCCCTCCAACCATTTCCTCGCGCGCCAGGCTCAGGCCGGCGCGTTCCTGCCGCTGGACCGCAGCAAGCTGCCGAACTGGCGGCACCTGGACCCGAAACTGCTCAAGCAACTGGAGCAGAACGACCCGGGCAACCAGTACGCCGTACCGTACCTCTGGGGCACCAACGGCATCGGCTACAACGTCGACAAGGTCAAGGCGGTGCTGGGCATCGACAGGATCGACTCCTGGGCCGTACTGTTCGAAGCCGAGAACCTGAAGAAGCTCAAGCAGTGCGGCGTGGCGTTCATGGACTCGCCCGACGAGCTCTACCCCGCCATGCTCAACTACCTGGGCATGAACCCGCGCAGCGAGAAGGCCGATGACTACAAGAAGGCCGAGGCCCGCCTGCTGGAGCTGCGCCCATACATCACCTACTTCCATTCCTCCAAGTACGTTTCGGACTTGGCCAATGGTGATGTCTGCATCGCCTTCGGCTACTCCGGCGACGTACTGCAGGCCGCGCACCGCGCCGAAGAGGCCGGCAACGGCGTCAAGGTCGCCTACAGCATTCCCAAGGAAGGCAGCAACCTGTGGTTCGACCTGCTGGCCATCCCCAAGGACGCCAAGAACCCCGAGCAGGCCCTGGCCTTCATCAACTACCTGCTCGACCCCAAGGTGATCGCCAAGGTCAGTGCCACGGTCGGCTATGCCAACGCCAACCCCGACGCCAAGGCCGACATGGACCCGGCGCTGGTCGACAACCCCGAAATCTACCCGCCGCAGGAGGTGCTGGACAAACTGTATGTCTCGTCCATGCAGAGCCCGCCGATCCTGCGGCAGATGACCCGCTCCTGGAGCAAGATCAAGTCCAATCGCTGAGTCGAGCCCACCCATGCCCCACATGACTGAACACACTGCCTCCTACTACGCCGCCTCGGCGCGCCAGGCGGCGACCTACCCCGCGCTAGACCAGGACCTGCAGGCCGATGTCTGCGTGGTCGGCGGTGGCCTGACCGGGGTCAACGCGGCCCTGGAGCTGGCCGAACGCGGCCTCTCGGTGATCCTGCTGGAGGCCCGCCGTATTGGCTGGGGCGCCAGCGGGCGCAACGGCGGGCAACTGATCCGCGGCATCGGCCATGACGTCTCGGGCTTTGCCCGCCATGTCGGCCAGGACGGCGTGCGCTACCTCAAGCAGGCCGGGATCGATTCGGTGGCCCTGGTCGCCCGCCGTATCGCGCAATATGGCATCGACTGCGACCTGCGCTGGGGGTTCTGCGAGCTGGCCAACACCCCCGCCCAGTTCGCCGCATTCGAGGACGAGCAACGCGACCTCGCCACACTGGGCTACCCGCATGAGACCCGCCTGGTCGGCCCCGAGCGCATGCACGAGATCGTCGCCAGCGACCTGTACGCCGGCGGCCTGGTCGACATGGGCTCGGGCCATCTGCACCCGCTCGACCTGGTCCAGGGCGAAGCCCACGCCGCCCATGGCCTGGGGGTGCGCATCTTCGAGCAAAGCCCGGTACTGCGCATCGAACATGGCAGTACGGTGACCCTGCACACCGCCCGCGGCAAGGTGCGCGCGCAGAGCCTGGTACTCGGCTGCAACGCCCACCTAGACGAACTGGAGCCACGCTTGACTGGCAAGGTGCTGCCGGCGGGCAGCTACGTGGTGGCGACCGAGCCACTGCCTGAAGACCTGGCGCGTACACTGATCCCGCAGAACATGGCGCTGTGCGACCAGAAAGTGGGCCTGGACTACTACCGCCTGACCGCCGACAACCGCCTGTTGTTCGGTGGCGCCTGCCACTATTCCGGCCGCGACCCCAAGGACATCGGCGCCTACATGCGGCCCAAGGTGCTCAAGGTGTTCCCGCAACTGGCCGAGGTGCGTCTGGACTACCAGTGGGGCGGCATGATCGGCATCACCGCCAACCGCTTCCCCCAGGTCGGCCGGCTCAGCCAGCACCCCAACGTGTTCTATGCCCAGGGCTACTCCGGGCATGGCCTGAACGTCACCCACTGGACCGCGAAACTGCTCGCCGAGGCCATCGCCACCGAGCAAAGCCATGGCTTCGATGTGTTTCGCGCGGTGCCGCACCTGACCTTCCCCGGCGGCAAGGCACTGCGCTCGCCGCTGCTGGCACTGGGGATGCTGTGGTACCGCTTGCGCGAGGCACTGGGCTGACGGCCCACCTTCAAAGGATGGCTTGAAGCCCCTTGTCGGCAATGATGTTCAGCAGCTTCAAGGCCGGCCCGGCCGGGCGTGTTTCGCCCTGCTCCCATTTGCGCACTGTCGATGCGCTGGTGTGCAGGTGCAGGGCGAACACCGGTTGGCTGAAGTTAAGGGCTTCACGCAGGTCGCGGATGTCCTGGGCAGTGAACGCTCGCACCGGAGCCGGGCAGATCGCCTCGAAGTCCCTAAGTGTAACCTTGCCGACAGCACCGGCCTGTTCCAGGGCCGACAGGTCGGCACGCAATGACTCAATGAGTTTGCTGGTCACAGTGGACCTCCATCAATACCCCGCAACCCAATGCCTTGGCCAGGGCGTGGGGTGATAATTCCAGAAATACCTTGCCGGTAAACTGCAGGGCCTTTTGCTCGGCCGGCGTGACATTGGCCAGGTCGCTTTTGGCGAATCCATGCAAGAACACATATCGATCGCCTATACGAGCCGACAGTAGCGTGCGGTAACCACCCCGCTTGCCACTGCAAAGGCCAGCAATGCGCTTCTTGAATAATAAACCGCCAAGACTCGCGTCAACCAACCCACTCTGCATTTCTGCAACTGCTCGGCAGAGCAGGTGGTCCGGCAAGCACTCCCTGGCTTGCCAGCGGGCAAACTCCCTACGCTTGTAGACATCCATGATCGGCACTCTAAACATACCCGTAAAGGGCATACTTTTCCACTCTCAGTGATGAATGGATAGTCAGCCCAATCAGGTTGATCGGTGGGAAACGGCAACTGTCGACAGCCCGAACGCTGGCCTTCGGCCCACCACCTGCTAGCGTTGTCCTGGCCCCTTCCCTCATGGACCTCGTCATCATGAAGCACCTGCCTCGCACCACCCTGCTGTGCGCTGCTCTGCTGGCCCTGGTTGCCTGCTCCAGCAACCGTGTCGACCCCAAGGACTATTCCGGGTTTCTCAAGGACTACAGCCGCCTGAAGCCGGCCGAAAGCGTCTCCGGCGCGCCAGTGATGCGCTGGATCGACCCGGACGTGAAGGCCAGCCAGTACACCAAGGTGTTCATCGAACCGAGCCAGTTCTACCCCAAGCCGCAACCGACCAACGTGATCTCGGCGCAGACCCTGCAAGAGATCACCCGCTACTTCAACGAAGCGATGCGCCGCGAACTCGGCAGTGTGCTCACCCTGGTCAAGGAGCCCGGGCCGAATACCATCGTGGTGCGCCCGGCGATCACCGCGGTCTCCACCAGCACCGAAGGCCTCAAACCCTATGAAGTGATCCCCATCGCCCTGGTCGCCGCGGCGGTCAACACCGCCGCCGGTGGCCGCGACCAGGCCGTGGACATCGCCGTGGAGGCGGCCTTCCTCGATGGCGCCAGCCAGAACGTGCTGGCCCAGGTGGTGCGCAAGGGCAGTGGCAAGGACCTGGAGAACGACACCACGCAGCTGACCCTGAACGACGTCAAGCCGGTGCTCGACGGCTGGGCCAGCGACATGCGCCGCAGCTTCGTGGCCCTGCAGCAGAAAGCGAAGTAAGTGACCATTCGGTCAATGCGCGACCACTCGTCGGACGTACTGTAAAAAGGCCATCACTGCCTGGCCGGCCTGCTTAACTCAAGCGGGCTGCCAGGCAGGCGGCACCGCGTACCAGGGATGGCTGCACAAGCCGGCTGCCAACAGCCGCTCGCACCGGGCAAGCCTGTTCTCCCCGCCCGGTCTCCCACCTCCTCCGCCTCTTCGCCCGCCTGCGCCAGTCGTGGTTATCGGTATGTCATTCATCGAATGCAATGGAGGCAATCATGTCTGAATCGCTGCTCGCACCGTCGGAAGGTCTTTTCCCGGTGTCCTACCTCATTGGTACCAACGCGCCAGGTGCCCCGCGCCTGCAAGTCGACCTGCTGGTCTACACGCCAGACCGCAGCGTCAACGGCCACGCGCTGATCACCCAGACCACCAACCCACCGCTGGAGCTGGCGCTGGATGTCTGGGGCACCTACAGCTACCTCACCGTGCAGCCGCCAAGTGAAGGCAAGATCCTGCTGACGGTACGTGGCAACCATGGCGGACCACACGCCAACTCGCCGGAGCAGTTCGAACTGCGTGCGCTGCTCGACCAGGACTGGCAGAAAGGTACGGCCAGCTACCGCTACTACAACGGCCAGCGCTGGATCGAGGTGGACAACGTACCCGTCGTGCTGGAGCTCAAGCGCATCCAGACACTGGCGAACGTCGACCTGACGACCGAACTGCACAACGCCACCCTGGAGGCAGTGATCGCCACCGGTGATGTCGCGCAACTCAAGCATCTGGCCAGCGGTGCCGTGGGCAAAGCCCTGGACCAAGCTCTTGCCTCGACCAAAAGCCCGGCCGCCAAGGCCGCCAAGAAAGCCTGAGCAGACAAGGAGAATCAGCATGTCCTTCGGACTTTTTCATACCCGCCTGAACGTCAGCAACGGGCTGCTCGGCGCACCGATCCTGACCCTCGACCTGCTGGTGAATACCGTGCAGAAGAAGGTCACCGGCAGGGCTTCCATCATCCAGACCACGCATCCGGTTCAGGTGTTCCACGCCAAGGTGTGGGGCGGCTACAGCGAGCTGCCGTTCGCGCCCGCGGGTAGCCCGTCGATCGTCCTGCATCTGGATGGCAGCCCTAGCGGCCCGCTCAGTCAGATTGCCCAGACCTTCCACCTGCAGGGTCTGCTCGACCAGGGCTGGAATGTCGGCACTGCCAGCTACCGCTACTTCATCAACGGCCATTGGGTCGACCAGCATGGCCGCGTGCGCAAGGCGCCGGACATCACCCACCAGGATCAACCGCGACCAGCGGAGCGCCTGAAGGCCGCGATCAGGCACCTGGAAAGCGTCTGACCTGAGCGGTCCGCGGGGCAAGTCCTCCCCCCACGCATTCACGTGGGAGCGGGCTTGCCCCGCGTTCATTGGTCAGGCCATGAAGCTGTAGGCGATCGCCGACAGCGTGATCAAGCCGATCAGCACCACGAACACATTCGACAGCTTGCCCGAGTACTGGCGCAACGCCGGCACCTTCTGTACCGCGTACATCGGCATCAGGAACAACAGGCAGGCGATCACCGGCCCACCAAGGCTCTCGATCAGCCCGAGGATGCTTGGGTTGAGGGTGGCCACCGCCCAGCAGGTCACCAGCATGAACAACGCGGTGGCGCGCTCCAGGCGCTTGGCCGGCCATGTCTTGCCGCGCCCGCGCAGGCTCTTGACGATCATGCCCTGGAAGCCTTCGCTGGCTCCGATGTAGTGGCCGAGGAAAGACTTGGTGATAGCCACCAGCGCGATCAGTGGCGCGACGAAGGCGATCACCGGGGTCTGGAAGTGGTTGGCCAGGTACGACAGGATCGAGATGTTCTGCGCCTTGGCCGCGGCCAGGTCCGCCGGGCTCAGGGCCAGCACGCAGCTGAAGCAGAAGAACATCACCGTCAGCACCATCATCACATGGGCCGTGGCCAGGGTCCGGCCACTCTTGCGGTCGGCATCATTGCCATAGCGGTGCTTCTGGTCGACGGCGAAGGCCGAGATGATCGGCGAATGGTTGAACGAGAACACCATCACCGGGATCGCCAGCCACAAGGTCAGCAACAGCTTCGAGGCGCTGATGCCCTCGTTGGCCTGGGCGAAGAAGGCGCCGTTCCAGTTGGGGATCAGGCTCAGCGCCAGCAGCAGCAACGAGGCGACGAAGGGATACACCAGCACGCTCATGGCCTTGACGATGATCTGCTGGCCGCAGCGCACCACGATCATCAACCCGCAGATCAGCAGCAACGCCAACAGCGCTCGGGGCGGCGCACCGATGTGCAGTTGGTGCTCGAAGAAGCTGGTCAGGGTATTGGTCAATGCCACGCTGTAGACCAGCAGGATCGGGAAGATAGCGAAGAAGTACAGCAAGGTGATGAGCTTGCCGGCGCCCACGCCGAAATGCTCCTCCACCACTTCGGTGATGTCCTCGTTGCCGCCTTTGCGCCCGGACAGCACGAAGCGCGTCAGGGCGCGGTGGGCAAAGAAGGTCATGGGGAAGGCCAGCAATGCCAGGATCAGCAACGGCCAGAAGCCCCCGACCCCGGCGTTGATCGGCAGGAACAGGGTGCCGGCGCCGATCGCCGTGCCATACAGGCCCAGGGCCCAGGTGGTGTCGTGGCGGTTCCAGGTGGTCGAGCCACTGGCCGAAGCCGGGGCAGCCGAATCCGCACGAACGCTCGTGGTGCTTTGTACATCAGTCATGGGTATCGCCTTGTAGTTGTTTTTGTCGCAGGTACAGCGGGTGTTGCAGGTTCAATCAGGTTTGCGGGGCACTTCGCGGGAGCCTGTTTCTCAGCACTCGACGAACGCGACGGCCAGGCCGCCGCGGGAGGTTTCCTTGTAGTTGGCGTGCATGTCCGCGCCGGTATCGCGCATGGTGCGGATCACCCGGTCGAGGGAGATGAAATGCTCGCCGTCGCCACGCAAGGCCATCTGCACGGCGTTGATGGCCTTCACCGCGGCAATCGCATTGCGCTCGATGCACGGGATCTGCACCAGGCCACCCACGGGGTCGCAGGTCAGCCCGAGGTTGTGCTCCAGCGCGATCTCGGCGGCGTTTTCCAGCTGCGGTGGGGTCGCGCCAAGCACCTCGGCGAGCCCTGCGGCAGCCATCGAGCAGGCCGAGCCCACCTCACCCTGGCAACCGACTTCGGCGCCGGAAATCGAAGCGTTCTTCTTGCACAGAATGCCCACTGCGGCCGCCGCCAGGAGAAACGCCACCACATCGTCGTCACAGGCGCCGGGGTTGAACTTCATGTAGTAGTGCAGCACCGCCGGGATGATGCCGGCGGCGCCGTTGGTGGGCGCGGTGACCATGCGCCCGCCGGCGGCGTTCTCTTCGTTCACCGCCAAGGCGAACAGGTTGACCCACTCCATGGCGCTGAGGGTCGAGCCGATCACGTTCGGCTTGCCGACCTCCTGCAGGCTGCGGTGCAGGCGCGCCGCCCGGCGCTTGACCTTGAGCCCACCCGGCAGGATGCCTTCGTTGCGCAGGCCGTTGTCGACGCATTCGCCCATCGCCGCCCAGATCTTCAACAGGCCTTCGCGGACCTCGCTTTCCGGACGCCAGGCGCACTCGTTGGCCAGCATCAGCTGGCTGACGCTGAGATTGTGGGCCTTGCACAGGGCCAGCAGTTCGGCACCGCTGGAAAATTCGTAAGGCAGCTCGACCAGGCCTTCGTCGCTCGAAGGCGCATCGATTTCAGCTTGTTCGACGATGAAGCCTCCGCCCACCGAATAGTAGGTCTGGCTGAACTGGCTGCCCTGCCCGTCGAAGCTTTCCAGGGTCATTGCATTAGGATGGTAGGCCAGGCTCTCGTCCAGCAGGCGCATGTCGCGGCTGTACTGGAAGTCGATTGGATGACTGCCGTCGAGCATCAGGCAGTGCTCCTGCATCAGCTGGTCGATGCGTGGCTCGATGCTGTGCGGGTCGATCCGGTCCGGCCACTGGCCCATCAGCCCCAACAGGCAGGCACGGTCGGTGGCGTGCCCGACCCCCGTGGCCGACAGCGAGCCATAAAGGCGTACCTCGACCCGGCGAACCTGGGCCAGCAAGCCGCGCTCGCGCAGGGCCTGGGCAAAGGTCGCCGCGGCGCGCATGGGGCCGACGGTGTGGGAACTGGACGGGCCGATGCCAATCTTGAAAAGGTCGAAAACACTGATAGCCATGCTAATGCCTGACCGTGACGGCGATCTGCGACACGCCACGGCTCTCCGGAAAATTTGAGCGGTATTGCCAAGTTGCGCGATACTGCCGCGCTCAGGCCAGCTTGACCAACGAAACTTCCTACACAAGCCTTTAGCAGGACTAAACAATGAAAGGTCCACTCAATGGCCAGGTGTTCGTCTGGCTGCACGTGTTTTCCTGTGCGGCGCGACACCTGTCGTTCACCCGCTGCGCCGAAGAGCTGCACATCACTCCCGGAGCGGTCAGCCAGCAGATGCGCCAGCTCGAGGAACGCCTGGGCTTTCGCCTGTTCCTGCGCCGTGCTCGCGGCGTCGAGTTGTCCGCCGAAGGCCAGCGCCTGGCGCAGACCGTGGCCGAAGCCTACGGCAGCATCGAGGCCGAGCTGCTGCGCCTGGACGCCGGCGAGATCCGCGGTACCTTGCGCCTGCGCTCGATCCCCTCGTTCCTGGCCAAGTGGCTGACCCCGCGCCTGCCGCGTTTCCAGCAACGCTATCCGGACATTGAGCTGCGCCTGGTGGCCGAGGACAGTAACCAGGCGCTGCATCCGGAAGACTTCGACCTGGCCATCGATCTCAACGATGGCAGCTATCCGGGCATGCTCTCCACGCCTCTGCTCGACGAGCAGATCTTCCCAGTGTGCTCGCCTGCCCTGCTGCGCGGCCGGCCGCCCCTGCACGGCCCGGCCGGGCTGGCCCACTACCCGCTGCTGCATGACATCACCGCCTGGCGCGGCAGCTCGGAATACGCCGAGTGGGAGTTCTACCTCGACGGCATCGGTGCCGGCGGGCTGGACGTACGCCGCGGACATACCTTCAACCGCAACCACCTGACCATCGAGGCCGCCATCGCCGGGGTCGGCGTGGCCATCGCCCGGCGCACCCTGCTCAACGACGAACTGGAACGCGGCGCGCTGATCGTGCCGTTCGGGGTGCCGATTGCCAACCACAAGCGTTATGTGCTGCTGTATCCACCGGGCGGATTGAGCCAACCTGGGGCGCGGGCGGTACATGACTGGTTGGTGGAGGAGGCGCAGAGCTTTCGCACGCTGCATCCACTCCAGCTTTCAGTCGAATAACAGCTCGCGACGGACCCCCTCCATCCGCACTATCGGCGACTCGGACTTTTCCGGAGTTTCGAGCAGCAGCGGCCCTACGAATGGAGAGAAGACAGCATCGTCTTCAACCCAACGCTTGTAATAGAAGCTGCCCAGACCATAGGCCGTTACCGCCAGAGCGATGCCAGAGCTAAAATCTGCCAACCCTCGCCCCACATCGACAGTAACATGGGGCATTTGCAGTAATTCCCCGGCGATCATCCCCCACTTGGCGGCACGCTTGATCATTTTTGCTGGACCTTTGCCGGTCAGGGCATCCTTGCCAGTCGATGCGATCAGGAAAACCATCTTGGCGGCTTTCTTGAGACTGGCCTCACCACTTGGGTCCAGGCGGTTGACCGGATCACCCAAGCAATAGGCATAAGTATTGATCCCCCCCTTGCCAAAAGGGCTCTGCTGATCCGGACTGGTGAAGCGCATGAGGTTCGGATCGTAGGCTCGCCGACCATTCCCCAGCAAGTAGAAGTCTGTACTGCGGTCCCATAGTTGCCCGGTGAACGCCAACAACGGCCCATCGATCCACTGGCTGGCCCCAAACGGAGTAAACGCCCTGGTTTGCTCGACGCCAGACGTCGAGTTGTTCGAATCACACTTCACCAGTTCGTTGGTCATCTCTCGACTTCCCGGATAATCGTCGCAAGCGCCTTGGCCAAGTCGATAGCGGGCTCCTCGGAGGCGAGCCGAATTTTCTAGAGGCTAGCTACATCTCGATGCACATGCACCTAACAGTCTTAACAGTGACAAATTTTATTGAATATCATTTGCATTGAGGTTTTTCCCTTCTGATTCGGAATCCTAGTGAATGCCTTCACTCACTTGCGAATCGAAAGGACTCCAGCATGTCGCAACAACGTGTCAGCCCGGCGCAGCAGTCGGCTGTGCCTCACTTCGACTTCAATCGCACTTTCGTCGCTGTGCATATGACCTTGCTACTCGGCTTGGGCGGTACCGCCATGGGCGTAACTGCGGCGCAGACTGAGGAAGTGGAAAAGCCCCGCCACGGCCAGCCCACCGGCAGCCTGGAGCTGTCCGAAACCATGGTCGAAGGCAGCCGCGACGCCCCCAGTGCATCGCCGCCAGTCTACGCCGGTGGCCAGGTGGCCTCGGGTGGCCGGGTCGGGCTGCTGGGCAACAAGGACTTCATGGAGACGCCGTTCAGCACCATCAGCTACACCGAGAAATACATCGAGGACACCCAGGCCCAAACCATCACCGATGTGATCGCCGCCACCGACCCGTCGGTGTTCAGCAACGGGCTCAAGGGCACCTACAGCGAGAACTATTCCATCCGCGGCCTCAACTCCAACATCAGCGACGTGAGCATTGGCGGCCTGTATGGCATGGCGCCCTACTACCGGATCTCGCCGGAGATGTACGAGCGCGTCGAGGTGCTCAAGGGCCCGTCCGCCCTGCTCAACGGCATGCCGCCAGGCGGTTCGGTGGCCGGCAGCATCAACCTGGTGCCCAAACGCGCGGGCGCCGAACAGCTGACGCGGATCACCGGCACCTACATGTCGGACGCGCAGTTCGGCGGGCACCTCGACGTCGGCCGTCGCTTCGGCGAGGAACAACAGTTCGGCGTGCGCTTCAACAGCGTCTACCGCGACGGCGACACCGCCACCGACCACCAGCGCATGAAGGCCGAGCTCAATGCCCTGGGCCTGGACTGGCGTGGCGAGCGCGCGCGGCTGTCCGCAGACCTTTACGAGAGCGAAGACCGGGTCAGAGGCCAGAACCGCGGTATCGGCCTGGCCGAAGGCGTGCCGGTGCCCAGGCCGCCGAAGTCCGACACCCTGCTAAACCCGGACTGGGGCTTCGTCCAGACCCGCGACAAGGGCGTGATCGTGCGCGGCGAATATGACCTCAATGACAACCTCATGGCCTATGCTGCGGCCGGCACCAGCAAGACCGACTACAAGTACAGCGGCACCATGCTCGCGGAGGTGCTCAACACCGCCGGCGACTTCGAGACGCGCATGGGCCAGTTGAAGATCGACCTGGAGAAGACCTCGGGCGAAGCCGGCCTGCGCGGCCATTTCGACACTTTCGGCGTCGGCCACCAGTGGTCACTCAATGCCACGCACTACTCGGACAAGCAGCGCGACTATGGCCGACGCAACGTTCCGGGTGCCGAGTGGATCACCAATATCTACCACCCGGTCTGGGGCCCTGAGGCCGCCAGGAGCTACCCCGCCATCGCCCACACTGAATCACGCCTGAGCAGCTACGGCCTGGCCGACACCCTGTCGTTCCTCGACGAGCGCCTGCAACTCACCCTGGGCGTGCGCCGCCAGCAGGTGCTGACCGACACCTTCAGCGTCACCACCGGCGCACAAACCAACCGCTACAACGAAAGCGCCACCACCCCGGCGGCGGCGGTGCTGGTCAAGGTCACCGACGAGGTGTCGCTGTACGCCAACTACATCGAAGGCCTGAGCAAAGGCGCCGTCGCCCCGCTTACCGCGCCCAACGCCGGCCAGGTGTTCGCCCCGTACAAGTCCAAGCAGAAGGAGGTCGGTATCAAGCTCGACCTCGGCGACTTCGCCCACACCCTCAGCCTGTACCAGATAGAGCGCCCCAGCAGCTTCACCAACCCGGTAACCAAAGTGTTCTCCTTCGGTGGCGAGCAACGTAACCGCGGGCTCGAGTGGAGCTTCTTCGGCACACCGGTGGCCGATGTGCGACTGATGGGCGGCGTGGCCCGTCTCGATCCCAAGGTGACCAAGGCCGAGAACCCCGCCGAGCAAGGCAAGACCGCCACCGGTCAGCCAAAACTGCAGGGCAAGCTGGGCGTGGAATGGGATACCCCGGTGCTCGAAGGCCTGACCCTGACCGCCAACGCCACGGCCGTCTCGAAGCAGTACATCAGCGACGACAACAGCCAGTCGATTCCCGGCTACACCCTCTACGACGTCGGTGCCCGCTACCGGCTGCAGGTGGCCGACCACCCGGTGACCTTGCGCGGCACGGTGGAGAACGTGACCAACAAGGCCTACTGGGGCATGCCGCTGCTTACCAGCCTGGGGCTGGGCGCGCCGCGTACCGTGCAGCTTTCCGCCAGCATCGACTTCTGACGTCAGTCCGCCTTGCCTACCGGCATCGGTTGCCCCGCCAGGACACTGGCGGGGGTGACCACCTGGCCCAGGTCGATGTGACGGAAATCCGGCTTGGCCCCCAGCCGCGCATTGAAACGCACGTTGAAGGTGAACGGGTCGTCGGTCGGCATGTCCAGCGACTGCCCGTAGAGCGCGCTGACCGCCTTGTCGTCGTAGCCCATCAGCTTGAGCATTGTGGGGAACAGGTTGTAGTGGCTGGAGGCGTTACGGTTCACCGCCAGGTTGCCTTCCCAATCCAGTGTCCTGAGGCCCTGCCCCTGGATCACTACCAGCGGCACCAGGCCCTCCTCCGGCACCGGGTCGCTGTCGCAATGGGTGTTCAGCCCCGGGTTGCCACGCTCATGCAGGTCCTGGCCATGGTCGGAGGTGTACAACACCACGGCCTGGCTGAGGTCGGCCTCGACGAACAGGCGGCGGAAGAACTCGCCGACGCTCCACAGCACGGTGTTCTGGTAGGCATTGCGGTACAGCACCCAGTCCTGCGGGCGGCCATCGAAACCGTCGCGGGTGCCAGTGTCGGCAATATCGACGTAGTGGCCCCGGGGCAACGCGGGCTGGTATTTGAGGAAGTCGTCTGGGTATTTGTCGTGCACCGGGAAGTGGGCGCCGACCTTGTTCACCACGATCAGGTGCGGCTTGCCATCCTTGAGCAGCGCCACCAGCCGCTCCAGCGCCGCCATGTCGCGCTGCACCACGGGGGTGTCGTCGAACTGGATGAACTGGTCGATATCGCGCTTCTCGGTTTCGGTCATCAGGTTCTGCAAATTGCCGCCAGTGCGCTGCCCGTCGATGTAGACCGTCTCCAGGCCCGCGCGCTTGGCGTACTGCCAGATCGACGGCTGGGTCGAGTTGATGCGCAGGTAGTCGGCACGGGTGCCGCCATAGCGCAGGGTGACATTGGTGTCGGCGCTGCAGTTGGCAATCGACGCGGCGTAACCGAAATTGACGATCTGCACGCCGGGTTGGGCCTGGGCCAGATGGCTGGTGACCCCGGCCGGGGTGTTCAGGTCCAGGTAGTTGCCCGAGATGCTCTCGTCGATCAGCAGCACGATGTCCCGCACCATCGCCGGGCCTGATTGGGCAAGGGTTACGGGCTGACGTGGTCCGACATGGTCGTGCAGGGTCTCGTAGGTGAACAGGCTCAAGTAGGCCAGCGGCGTGTACATCACCGGCAGCCCGCGGGCGCCCTCGCCGGCCCGCACGAACAGGATGGCGACCAGCGCCAGCAACCCCAGCAGCGGTGCCAACGGTGGCAACAGGCGCGGCAACTTCGGCGTCGGCCCCGGACGCAGGCCAATGCCCAGCAGCAACAGCAGCGCCCGCGCCGCAGCGAGGGTTATGGCGTAATGATATTGCTGCAGCGCCTCCTGGACGAAACCGCCGGCGTAGACCATGGACACGAAGGCGCTATAGGTCAGGTACGAATCGGTGATGCGGTTATAAGCGTCGAGAAAGATCGCGCTGACCGTGAACATCAGGGCCAACGCCCAGCGCAGCCACCCCGCACGCGTGAACGCCGTCAGCACAAGCGCCACTGCCAATAGCGCAAACATACCCAGGTAAAGGACAAGCGGCACGCCAATACCCAAGGCTTCTATGCGCTCACGGTAATAGCCATGAAAACTGGCCAGGTAAACCAGCAGCAGCAAAAGCTTGACCCATCCGCGCATGTTTCGGCCACTCCGGTCATGGAATTCTTCTCAAACCGTAGCACCTGTGAAACAAACCACAACGCAAAAAAGTCAAATTTCCGACGACATACCGACACCGGAATCTGGCACAGGCCGCAAGCTGTTGTTGATTATCTCTATCGTCCGCAGCCCGCTTATTTCGCTGCATTGCACCGTTCATCGGCTCGCCGAACGGCCAATTGCCACTAGCTATGTTCGCTAACACACGGATTGGAAACGGGTTGGTGGCAGAAGGCCCGTTGCGTTGGACTCTGTAAATGCGACGAAACATGCCATTGCTTTGACGCAATTCCACCGGGCTGAGCTATACCCAATTCACATCACTGTTTCATCTCCCTTACTCATCCATTCGAGGCACCGCGCATGGACGTGAGCGTTTTTGGCACCGGTTATGTCGGACTGGTACAGGCAGCAGCACTGGCGGACGTAGGTCACCGGGTACTGTGCGTGGATGTCGATACCCACAAGATCAACCAGTTACGCCAGGGTGTGCCGCCGATCAGCGAGCCGGGCCTGTCGGACTTGCTCGAGGACAACATCAAGGAAGGTCGCCTGCTGTTCAGCACCCAGGCCAGCGACGCCGTCAGCCACGCCGAGCTGATCTTCATCGCCGTGGGCACCCCGCCCGACGAGGACGGTTCGGCCGACCTGACCCATGTGCTCAACGTCACCCGGCAGATCGCCGGGCTGATGGAGACCGACCATACCCTGATCATCAAGTCCACCGTGCCGGTGGGCACCGCCGACCAGGTCATGGCCCTGGCCCGCGACGAGTTGCAGCGCCTGGGCAAGGGTCAGTTGCAAGTACGCGTGGTGTCCAACCCCGAGTTTCTCAAGGAAGGCAGTGCCCTGGCGGACTGCATGCGCCCCGACCGCATCATCGTCGGCACCCTCGACGAGGTCGCCCATGACCAGCTGGCCGAACTGTACGCGCCGTTCTGCCGCAACCACGAAAAACTGATGTTCATGGACAACCGCAGCGCCGAACTGACCAAGTACGCCGCCAATGCCATGCTCGCCACCCGCATCAGCTTCATGAACGAGCTGGCCAACCTCAGCGAACACCTGGGCGCCGATATCGAGGCGGTACGCCGCGGCATCGGCTCCGACCCGCGCATCGGCTACCACTTCATCTACCCCGGTTGCGGCTTCGGCGGCTCATGCTTCCCCAAGGACATCAAGGCCCTGCTGCACACCGCCGCGCACAGTGGCATGCCGCTGCGCCTGCTGCAAAGTGTCAGCGAGGTCAACGACCAACAGCGGCGCATCCTCTTCGCCAAGCTCAAGCAACGCCTCGGCGGCCTGGCGGGCAAATCCATCGCCCTGTGGGGCCTGGCCTTCAAGCCCAACACCGACGACATGCGCGAGGCGCCCAGCCGCTACCTGATGGAAGCGCTGTGGGCCGAGGGCGCCACGGTGCGCGCCTATGACCCCGAAGCCATGGACGAATGCCGGCGCCTGTACGGTTACCGCGACGACCTGCAACTGTGCGCCACCCGCGACGACACCTTGCAGGACGCCGACGCCCTGGTGATCTGCACCGAGTGGAAAAACTTCCGAGTAGTGGACTTCTCGATGCTGGCCAGCAAGCTGCGCGCGCGGGTGATCGTCGATGGCCGCAACCTGTACAACCCTGAACAGGTGGCGGCCCACGGCCTGCACTACAGCGGCATCGGCCTGCGCCAGGTCAGCCCGCAGGCGGATGCGCCATGAAAGTGCTGGTCACCGGCGCGGCCGGTTTCATCGGCGCCCATACCTGCCGCCAGCTGTTGCTCGAGGGGCATCAGGTGGTGGGGCTGGACAACTTCAACGACTACTACGAGCCGTCGCTCAAGCATGCGCGCGTGCACTGGGTACGCCAGACAGCGGGGGATTTCCCGCTGCACTGCCTGGACCTGGGCGACCGCGACGGCATGGCCCGGCTGTTCGCCAGCGAACGCCCGGACGTGGTCGTGCACCTGGCCGCCCAGGCCGGTGTGCGCTACTCGCTGCAGAACCCGCAGGCTTACCTGGACAGCAACCTGGCCGGTTTCCTCAACGTGCTCGAAGGCTGCCGCCGGCACCCGGTCCAGCACCTGCTGTACGCCTCGTCCAGTTCGGTGTACGGCGCCAATCAGCAAACGCCGTATCGGGTCGAAGACGCCGTGGACCACCCGCTGTCGCTGTATGCCGCCACCAAGAAGGCCAACGAGGCCATGGCCCACAGCTACAGCCACTTGTACGGCATTCCCTGCAGCGGCCTGCGCTTCTTTACCGTGTACGGCCCCTGGGGCCGCCCGGACATGTCGCCGATGCAGTTCGCCCGGGCGATCAGCGAAGGCAGGCCGATCCAGCTGTTCAACCATGGCCGCCACCAGCGCGATTTCACCTATATCGACGACATCGTCGAGAGCCTGGTGCGGCTGATCCCCCTGCCCCCGGTCGCCGACCCGCAGTGGAATGCGCTAACCCCGGATCCGGCCAGCAGCCACGCGCCGTGGCGGCTGTACAACATCGGCGGGCAGCGTCCGGTGGAGCTGCTCGACTACCTGGCGCTCCTGGAGAAACACCTGCAGCGCAACGCGGTGATCGAACTGCTGCCGCTGCAACCAGGCGATGTCCTGGCCACCTGCGCCGATGCCAGCGCCCTGGCCAGGGTCACCGGATTCACCCCACAGATAGGCCTCGATGAGGGGCTCAGGCGCTTCGTCGCCTGGTTCAAGAGCTACTACTCGCCCGCCGCCAGCGAAGCGGCGCCCACGGGTGAGCAGCCAGATCAACGGAGGGCGGTATGACAGGACAACCCAAGAGCGCGCAACTGCAGGCGCTGTACCAGGACAAACGCATGGACCCGGCGCACCGACAGCGCATTGATGCCGCCATCCACATGCAGGGCCGCGGCTGGATCACCGGCCGCGTCGGTGGTCGCCCCTGGACCCTTTCGCGCACCAACCGCGTGCTGTCGTGCCTGGCCGCGCTGACCCTGCTGCTGCTGCTGTCGCCGCTGTTCCTGGTGCTGGCGCTGCTGATCAAGCAGTCCAGTCCAGGCCCGGTGTTCTTCGTGCAGAAGCGCACCGGCTACCGCGGCCGCGCCTTCGGCATGTTCAAGTTCCGCACGATGGTGGCGAACGCCGAGGCGTTGAAGGATTCGGTGCGCCACCTGAACAAGCATGGCGCCGATGCCATCGACTTCAAGATCGACAAGGATCCGCGCATCACCTCGGTCGGCGGCTGGTTGCGCAGAAGCAGCCTGGACGAGCTGCCCAACCTGATCAACGTGGTCACCGGCGATATGCGCCTGGTCGGCCCGCGCCCCACTTCATTCAACGCCTACCGCTACCACGACAACCACCTGGCGCGGCTGTCGATCTACCCGGGCATGACCGGCCTGTGGCAGATCTCCGGGCGCAGCAACATCGACTTCGACCAACGGGTGGAGCTGGACCTGAGTTACATCAACGAACAGAGCCTGATGCTGGACCTGAAGATCCTGCTCAAGACCCCGTTCAAAGTCTTCACTGGCCACGGAGCAAGCTGAGATGGACGGTTCATCCTCAAGAAGCCTGACGATCGCTACCCCAAGCGAGACCAACCTGACCGCCACCGTGCTCGACCTCGACCAGCGCACCCTGCTGCTGACCGCGGCCAACACCGGCAGCGGCACCAGCACCAGCGCCCTGGCCTTCGCCAGCCAGCTGGCCCTCATGAGTGCCGGCAACGTGCTGCTGATCGATGCCAGCCTCAGCCCCGGCGGCCTCAGCCAACAGCTCGGCCTGGCCAAGCTACGCGGCTACAGTGACCTGCTGTTCAACCAGGACACCCCGCCGCTGGCCCAGGACTGCATCGTGCGCCTGTCCGACCAGCCGTTCGACGTGCTCCCGGTGGGCACCTGGAAGCGCGGCCGCGACCGCCTCGACCACGAGCAATTGCGCGTACTGCTGAACCAGCTGAGCAACCAGTACCGCTTCGTGGTGATCGACGGCGAAGCCATCTACGCCAGCGCCGACAGCCTGGTGATCGGTACCTTGGTCGACGGCGTGATCCTGGTCGTGTGCGCCGAGGAAACCCGCTGGGAAGTCGCCCAGGCCGCCAGCCAGCGCCTGACCCAGGCCGGCGCGCGATTGATCGGCAGCGTGTTCAACAAGCGCAAGTACTACATGCCCAAGTGGTTGTACGAAAATCTCTGAGAGGCCGCACAGGATGAACGCCATGAGATATCCCTCGATTGCCCTGTGCGTACTGGCCCTGGCCGGCTGCGCCAGCCAGGAAAACCGCGAGATGCCGGTGCAGATCCTCACCGCGCCTCCCGCCGAAAGCCAGGCCACTGAAGTCGCCCGCCGCGAACAGGTACTACGCCCGCAGGACGTGCTGGAAGTGATTTTCCATGTCAGCAACCGCTCGGCCGGGGCCTACCGGATCCAGTCCGGCGACACCCTGGACCTGAACTTCATGGCCGCCAGCGGCCTGAACGGCAACCAGCTGGTGCAGCCCGACGGCACCATCACCCTGCCCAGCACCAACGCCGCGGTGCGCGTCGAGGGCATGACCCCCGGCGAAGCCGAGAGCGCCATCCGCCAGGCCTACCAGGACAAGCGGGTGTTCAAGCCCAACCGTGACCAGGTCACCGTGCGGGTGATGAGCCCGATGACCGACGAGGTCAACCTGAAGAACGCCCTCAGCCACCCCGGCACCGGCATGAGCCGCGACATCACCGTGGGCAACGACGGCCGCGCCACCTTCCCGGAAATCGGCTCGGTACCGCTGCAGGGCATGACCGTCAACCAGCTGCGCGACTACCTCAACGAGCGCTACGCCACGTTGCCAGGGCGCATGAGCGTGGATGTGCTGCTCAAGTCCACCGCCGCCAACGAGATCTACGTGCTCGGCGAAGTCGGCCAGCCCGGCGCCTTCCAGATCCGCCGCCCGATCTCCGTGCTCGAGGCGCTGACCCTGGCCCGCGGCCCGACCCTCAAGGCCAAGCTCGGTTCAGTGGTGATCATGCGTCGCGAGGGCAACACCGTGCATGCGGTCAACTACGACGTCGACCAGGCACTCTCCGGCGGCAGCCAGAAACTCGCCTACCTGCAGCCCGAAGACATGCTCTACGTGCCCAAGACCAAGCTGGCCAGCGCCGCCGAGCTGTCCCGGCAACTGGCCGACGTGGTGCTGTTCCAGGGCTTCGGCTTCAGCTTCAGCTACCGCGTCGACAATAAAGAAAGCGACGACTGACCGGGGGACGGACCATGACTACGCAACCGAAAGAAAACTATGTGCATGAGTTCTTCCGCATCTTCTTCGCCAACCGCCAGTTGGTGAAACGGGTGTTCCTGGTGTTCGCGGTGATCGCCGTGCTGTTGCCGCTGGTGCTCAAGCAGAGCTACGACATCACCGCCGAAGTCATCGTGCAGTCCAAGAAGCTCTCGCAGAGCGACACCACCTCGGCGCTCAGCCAGCAGGCCGATCAGTTCATCCCGCCGTCGCTGGCCGACATGGAGACCGAGAGCAACATCCTGCGCTCGCCAACCCTGATCCGCCAGACCATCGGCGAGCTGCGCAAGGAAGGCCACTATCCGGACGAGCCCGGCCTGCTGCGGCGCACCGTGCTCGACCCGCTGCGTCATGCAGTGATCGAGCCCCTGCACCGGCTGTTCGGCAATAGCGTGGCGGACGATCGCGACACCCAGCTCGACACCCTCACCGACCAGGCCGTCAAGGACCTCAAGGTCGAGACCCTGCCCGGCTCCAACGTGATTTCCATCACCTACAGCGCCAATGACGCGAAGCTGGGCACGCTGTTCGTCAGCCGCCTGCTGGAGAACTTCCTGGCCAACCGCCAGGACCTGCAGTCCAATGAACTGCCCGAAGCCTTCTACGAGCAGAAGAAGCTGCACTACCAGGCCCGCCTGGGCGACCTGGAAAGCCAGCGCCTGGGCCTGCTGACCGCCATCGGCTCGTCGGATCCGAAGGAGGAGATCACCTTCCGCCTCAACGCCATCAACACCGAAGAGCAGGCGCTCAACCTGCAACGTGACCGCCAGCTGCAGAACCAGAAGTGGCTGGACTACCTGCAAAGCAGCCTGGCCGCGGCCAACAAGGCGAAGATGGCCGACTACGCTTTCCCCTACACCTTCACCACCACGGTCGACAACGTCGCCTTCGAAGACCGCGAGATCAAGCAGCTCGGCGAGCAGCTGACCACCCAGCTGGCCCGCTACAACGGTGACGCCACGGTGTTCCAGCCAGGCTCCGACCAGATGGTCATGGCCCGCCAGCAGATTGCCCAGTTGCGCGCGCAGTTCCTCAAGATCGTCGAGAACCGCATCCGTGAACGCCAGCAGGACCTGGCCGTGACCCAGCAGGTGATCGAGCAGAAGACCCAGCGCATCGCCGACTACAGCAAGCGCATCCTCCAGTTGCGCGAGACCCAGAGCAAGACCCGGCAGCTGGACACCGAGATCGATGCCCTGCACAAGGCCTTTTCCACCTACGCCCAGCGCTACGAGGAAAGCCGTGGCCAGGGCCTGCTCGATGGTAGCCAGTCCAACGCGCGCATTCTCAGCGCCCCGTACGAACCCACTGCGGCGAGCTTCCCGAAACCTGGCCTGATCATTCCGTTCGGCCTGGTCACCGGCCTGCTGCTGGCAATTGCCGTGGTCTACGTCAGGGAGTTCTTCGACCACCGCTTCAAGCATCCGGCGCAGATCAGCCACGAGCTGGGCCTGCCGGTACTGCTGGTGATCAACGACCAGTCCCCGGCGCTGCCCAACCCGCACAAGAGTTGGTCGCTGCCACGCCTGTGGCACTGGGTGCGCAATTGAACGCCGCGCTGCACGCCGGCCGGCCGATCCTGCACCTGCTGAGCAGCGGCGGGTTCTACGGCGCCGAGCGCATGCTCCTGGACCACTGCCAGGCCACCCCCGGCCAGCATCGGGTGCTGTTCCTCGATGCCCCGGCGGACCTGGTGGCGCGCTTTCGCGAGGCGGGTGTCGAGTGCGACACCTGCCACGGCCTGGGAGCGGTGCTCAAGGTGCTCGGCGCGCAGCGCGGCGAACGTCCGCTGGTCAACAGTCATAACTTCAAGGGCCAGCTGTTCGGCTGGATCGGCGCCACGCTGTGGCGCCTGCCAATGGTCAGCACCCAGCATGGCTTTACCCCGCGCAGCCGCAAACAGCGTTTCTACACCTGGCTGAGCCTGCAGTTGTGCCGCACGCCGACGGTGGACACGGTGGTGTGCGTGGCCGAGAGCATTGCCCGTATCCATCGCGATGCCAGGGTGCCAGTGGCCAAGTTGCAGGTGATTCCAAATGGGCTGCCCGAGATTTGTGAAACGCAGGCAAAGGATGGCCCGGGGGCGGCACAGCCAGGCGGCGCCCCCTGGCTAGCCGCCTACGTTGGCCGGCTGTCCAGCGAAAAAGGCCCCGACCTGTTCCTCGACACGTTGATCCCGGTGTGTCAACGCCAACCGCGGGTCCACGCCGTGATGCTTGGCGAAGGCCCTGAACGCGATGCCTTGCAACAGCGCATCGACGCTGCCGGTCTGGGCGAGCGCATCACCCTGCCGGGCTTCCAGCGCGACATGCGCGGCTGGATGAAACGGCTGGATGCCCTGGTCATCAGCTCGCGCACCGAAGGCACGCCGATGATCCTGCTGGAAGCCATGCAGGATGGCGTGCCGGTGGTGGCCTTCGGTGTGGGCGGCATCCCCGACGTCATCGAGCACGGCCACAACGGCCTGCTCGCCCGTCCCTTGGCCACGACCGAACTGGGCGAGCATCTCGAAGCGCTGCTGCAAGACCCCGAGCAGGCCGACGAACTGGTTGCCCGGGCTCGCCAGACTCAACGTCAACGCTACCACCTGCCAACCCTGGCACAACGTTGGGCCCAGGTGTATCGAGGCACGACCGAGGAGGTTGTCGCATGATCATTCCCCTGTCGCTGGTGGCCCTGGTGGCCTTGCTGAGCCTGGGTCTCTTGGCCAGCCCCTACCCGTTCCTGGCGCCCGGCGGCGTGATCGGCCTGGCCGGCGTGCTGGTGCTGTACCGCAAACCGGCCTGGGGCCTGCTGGCGATCGCCACCCTGGTGCCGCTGGAGGGGCTGCTCAAGGACGGCCTGGTGTCCGGCGCCAAGCTGGTGGGCATCGGCCTGGTGCTGATCCTCAGCCTGCAACTGGCAGTGCGCCAACTTCCCGGCGAGCGCCTGCGCAGCAATCAATGGCGCCTGTTGCTGCCGTTCATGGCCCTGTACCTGCTGAGCCTGTGGGCCAGCGACGACGTGGCCCTGTCGGGCGGGCACCTGCGTGAACTGCTGGTGGGCCTGGTGGTGTTCGTCATTACCTTGCTGGTCGGTCGCGACCTCAACCTGCCGCTGCTGGCGCGGCTGATCACCGTCAGCGTGTGCGTAACCTGCCTGTTCGCGATCTTCTCCAGCAAATACCAGGAGCAGGGCCGCGCCTCGGCCATGCTCGACCCCAACGCCTTCGCCCTGCTGATCACCATCGCCATGCCCCTGGGGTTGTGGCTGGCGATCAAGGCGCGGCAGATCCCGGTCAAATTGTTCTGGGCCGGTTGCTGCGTGTTGCTGCTGGTGGGCATGACCAAGACCGAGTCGCGCTCGGGGCTGGTGGTATTGCTGATCAGCCTGGGCATCGTGCTGCACAACTATCGCGAACAGCTGACGCGCATCCGCCCGCGCCACCTGGGCTTCGCCATCCTTGGCCTGGCCATTGTCCTGCCCCTGGGCGTGGCCTTGATGCCCGCCGGCTACGCCGACCGCATCCAGTCGCTGATGCTGCTCAAGTCCGGGGTCAACGCCCACCAGGACGAATCGCTGGGCCGGCGCGCCTCCTACCTGGTGGTGGGCAAGGAAATGATCAGCCACAGCCCGCTGCTCGGTACCGGCCCCGGCACCTTCCCGCTGCACTATGCCGACACTGGTTTCTCCAAGGCCTTCGCCCCGGTCAACAGCAAGACCACCGACCTCTACCGCCGCGCTCACAATACCTACCTGGAGCTGTTCAGCGAGGTCGGCCTGCCGGCGGGCCTGCTGTTCGTCGGCATGATTGCCCTGGCCCTGCGCAACTTCTGGCAGGCCCGCGCCGCCTTCCGCGCGGCCGGCGACCCGGACCGCGCCGACCTGATGACCCACCTGACCATGAGCATGCTCGCCATCGGCCTGTTCCTGATGTTCCTCAGCGCCCCGAGCCACAAGTACCTGTGGCTGATGCTGGCGCTGTCCAGCGTGCTGCTTGGCCAGGCGCGTGAGCAGCAGCCCGTGGAGGTGGCCCGATGAGCCGGGTGAGTATCGTCATCCCGATGTTCAACGAAGCCCGCCATATCGGCCGCACCCTCGATGCCGCCCGGCGCTCGGCCAGCGCAGCCGGGCTGGCCTGCGAGCTGATCGTGGTGGACAACGGCTCCAGTGACGACGGCCCGGCGATCGCCCGCGCCCACGGTGCCCAGGTGCTGAGCCTGCCGGGCGTGGCCATCGGCGCCCTGCGCAATGCCGGCGTGAACGCCAGTCAAGGCGACTGGCTGGCCTTCCTCGATGCCGACATCGAGGTCCCGGAACACTGGCTGGACCTGCTGCTGGACCTGCAAAGCCGAGGCGAAGGCGATGTCTTCGCCCTGGACTGCGACACCCCGCGCCATGCGCCCTGGTTCGCCCAGGCCTGGCAACGGCGAACCCTGCGCACCGGGCAGACAGTGCAGGACTGCACCTGGCTGCCCACCCCCAACTTGTTGATGCGGCGCCACTGGTTCGAGCAGGTCGGCGGTTTCGATGAGCGCCTGCGCACCGGCGAGGACAAGGACTTCACCCTGCGCCTGCATGAAGCCGGCGCGCGCCTTCGCGTGCTGCGCGAACCTGCGGTGCTGCACTGGGGTTATGAAGCCAACTGGCGCGAGTGGCTGGGCAAGGAGATGTGGCGCCAGGGCAGCCACCTGCAATTGCTGCGCAGCCATGGCGTGAGCCTGCGCCTGCTGCGTTTTCCGATGCTCTCGGTGGGCGCCTGGGTGCTGGATGCCGTTGCCCTGTCGGCGCTGCTCGACGGCTTCCCTCATGTCGCGCTGTTCTTCCTGCTGGTCAGCGCCCTGCCCGCGCTGTTCCTCAGCCTGCGCCAGAGCCGCAGGCACCGCGACCCGCTGCTCACGCTGCAACTCTGGGGCCTGCACTGGCTGCGCCTGCACCTGGCCGGCGCCGCCTTCATCCTCAGCCTGTTCAACCGCACCGCAAGGAGGCCCGCCCGTGGCTGAGTTCATTTTCTGGCTATGCCTGCTGCTGCCGTTGTACGCCTGGGTCGGCTACCCGCTGCTGCTGACCCTGGCTGCGCCGTTCTTCGCCCGTCGCACCGCCATGCCGTTGCCCGCGCAACGGGTCAGTGTGGTGATCGCCGCGCACAACGAAGAGCGGCATATCGAAGCCAAGCTTGTCAGCGTGCTCGGCCAGGACTACGCAGCCGCGGAGCTGCAGGTGGTGGTGGCCAGCGACGGCTCCAGCGACCGCACCGTGGCCTTGGCCCGTGGCCTGGGCGACCTCCGGGTGCAGGTGCTGGACCTGCCACGCCTGGGCAAGGCCGGTGCGTTGAACAGTGCCGTGCAGGTGTGCACGGGCGACCTGCTGGTGTTCACCGACGCCGATAACCAGTGGTCGACCGACACCCTCGGCCTGCTGCTCGCACCCTTCGCCGACGCGCAGGTCGGCGGCACTGCAGGGCATATGATCATTCCCGACCCGGGCAAGGGCCTGAGCATCGGCGACAGCCTGTACCGCCACTACGAAGCCTGGGTGCGCAAGGTGGAGAACCGCACCGGCTGCATGGTCTCGGCCGACGGCGCCCTGCTGGCCCTGCGCCGGGGGCTGTACCAGCCAATCCCGAAACAGGTCAACGACGACTTCTTCATCAGCACCTGCGCACCGGCCGCAGGCCTGCGCATCGTCTATGTGCCCGAGGCGGTGGTGCTCGATCAGGGCGTCGACGAGGCCGACAAGCAGTTCCGCCGCCGCCAGCGCGTCACCGTCGGTGGCCTGCTGAGCCTGGCCGCCCGCCGCGAGCTGCTCAATCCGGCGCGCCACGGCCTGTACGCCATCGCCCTGATCAGCCACAAGCTGATCCGCCGCCTGGCCCCGGTACTGCTGCTGCCGCTGTTGCTGGCCAACCTGTGGCTGGCCGCCGAGCCCGGTTTCTACCGCCTGACCCTGGCCCTGCAACTGCTCGGCTACGCCGCCGCCATCGCCGGCCTGCTCGACGCCCGCCGGCGCTTGCCCCGCCCGTTCCGCCTGGCCGCCTTCGTGCTGGTCACCCTCGCCGGCATGAGCGTGGGCCTGTGGCAGTTCCTGCGCGGGCACAGCTACAGCCAATGGAACCCCGACCAGAATCGATGAGCGACGGACATGCCGATCAAGACCCACATCAAGCAGGCCAGCGGCTGGTTCTATTTCAACTCGCCACGCGGACGCGCCGAGCTGCGTGGCGCCGGGGTGATCCTCATGCTGCACCGGGTGCTGGCCGATGACGCCAGCGCCGCGCTGCCCCACCGCAACGAGCTGTGCGTCGGCCCGCGGGCCTTCGAGGGCTTGCTGCGCTGGCTGCCCCGGCATTTCGACTGCGTCAGCCTCATGGACCTGCTGCACAGCCACGAGGAACCCCGCGCCGACTGCCGCCCCAAGGTAGCCCTGACCTTCGACGACGGCTGGCGCGACAACGCCGTCAACGCCTTCCCGCTGCTACAGCGTCACCAGGTGCCGGCAAGCATCTTCCTGTCCACCGACTACATCGGCAGCCGCCAGCGCTTCTGGTGGGAAAGCGTCGGCGAGACCCTCTGGGGCAGCCATGGCGAGGAGGCAAGGCGCCAACTGATCGAACGCCTGCGCAAACTCGGCCGGCCGTTGCCGGCGGCCTACTTCATGCACGACCACAGCAAGGCCCGCAGCCTGGTGCTGGCGCGCTACCTGCAGACCCTCAAGAGCCTCAGCCCCCAGGCCCTGCACGTGCTGACCGATGCCTGCCCGACGGAGTCGCTGCCCCAGGCCATGGACTGGCAGCAGGTGCGCGCCCTGGAGGACTCCGGCCTGGTGCGCTTCGGCCCGCATGGCGCCAGCCATGCCCTGCTGCCCTACCTGGACGACCATCGCCTCAAGGAAGAACTGACCCGCAGCCATGCGGCACTCAACGAAGGCTGCCGCGCACCGCTGCCGGTGTACTGCTACCCCAACGGCGACCACGACGAACGCGTGCGCGCCCAGGTCGCCGCGCATCGCTACCCCTACGCCCTGAGCACCCGCCCGGGCATCTGCCAGGGTCATGACGATCCGCTGGCCCTGCCGCGCATCGGCGTCAGCCAGCGCAATGCCAGCCGGCCCTCGCTGCTGGCCTGGCGCATCAGTCGTGGAGAACGCTGATGAATCGCAACAGCTATATGCGCCACCTGGCGCTGAGCATGGGCACCAAGCTTGCGATGATCGCCCTGCGCCTGCTGCGCAACGTGCTGCTGGCGCGCATCCTCGGGCCCAGCGAGCGCGGCCTGTTCGCCCTGCTCAGCACCCTGCCCGACCTGATCAGCGCCGCCACCAGCGGCGGCCTGAACAGCGCGGTCGGCTACCAGGCGGCCAAGCAGCGCGACATGGGCCTGCTGCTGACCCAGGTGCTGGTCTACGGTTGCCTGCTGGCCGGCGTGCTGACCCTGGCCTGCGTGTTCCTGGTGCGCGAGTTCGGCGCCAACCTGGAAGTCACCATGCAACTGGGCCTGCTGGCTTGGCTATTGCTGCTGGCGGTGCCGATGACCGTGCTCAAGAGCGGCCTGCTGACCCTGCACAACGCCAGCGGCGGCGTCGGCGCCTTCAACGCCCTGCGCCTGACCGAGTCGCTGGCGCCGCTGCTGCTGTTCCTCGGGCTGTTCTGGATGTGGCGAGACGAGGCGCTGGAAGCGGCGCTGATCAGCTGGCTGTGCGGCATCGCCCTGGTCCTGGCGCTGGGCCTGTGGTGGCTGCGCCGCCAGTACCCGCTGGCGCTGCGCTGGGACCGCAGTGGCCAGCGTGAGTTGCTCAGCTACAGCGCCAAGAGCCACCCCGACCTGTTGTTCCAGCAGTTGATCCTGCGCTCGGACTACCTGTTCATCGGCGCGCTGCTCGGCAGCACCGCCCTGGGCCACTACGCCATGGCCAGCGCCGCCGCCGAACTGCTGCTGATCGTCCCCGAGGCGGTGACCACACCGCTGATGAAGCGCCTGCTGCAGCAGGATGCCGGCATGGAGCGCATCACTCCCCTGGCCCTGCGCCTGACCGCCACGGTGATGCTCGGCGCCTGCCTGGGCATGGCGCTGATCGGCCACTGGCTGATCGTCACCTTGTTCGGCGCCGACTACGCCCCGGCCTACCCGGCCCTGCTGGCGTTGCTGCCAGGCCTGCTGGGACTGTGCTATGCCAGCATCTTGCGCCTGGACCTGCTAGGCAAGAACCGTCCCGGCACGGTGTCGTTGATGATGGGCGCTGGTGCCGCGCTGAACCTGGTGCTCAACATCGTCCTCATTCCGGCCTGGGGTATCGTCGGCGCGGCCGCGGCTTCGTCCATCGCCTACCTGGCGGTCACCGTGACGATGCTGGTGCTGTACTGCCGCCTCAGCGGCGTGCCGCTGGGCCAGACCCTGATCATCCTGCCCGCCGACCTGACGCCGCTGCGCCAGATACTGCAACGGAGGGCGGCATGAAGGCCGCCTTGCTGTGCGGCGCGCTCTTGGCGCAGGGCGTGTTCGCCGCGCCGGTGCAGTGGGCGGACATCCGCGACGGCAGCCTGTACCTGCTCCCCGACCGCGCCGACGAACTGCGTATCCAGTGGCAGCCCGCCTGGCAGGCCGATGCCAACGCCGAGCGTCTGTACCTGCTGGACGGCCAGGGCCGCCTGGCCGGCAACCGGCGGATCGAAGCCGCGCAGGTGCGCGGCGAGCAACGCTGGCCGTTGGCGGCGGGCGGCGGCGCTTATCGCCTGGAGGTGCCCGGCTACAGCTTCCGTGACTATCGCATCCAGCATGACAACAGCACCCGCGCGCTGTTCGCCCCGGCAAAGGTGCACTTCAGCGCTGAAGTCGGACCAGGCGTTACCCTGTATTTCCGGGTCAAGGCCGGCGAGCAGGCGGTATTGGCCGGCAAGCACCACGGCGGCGTGCATGGCCTGTTCGCCGAACGCCTGAGCGATGGCCGGCGCATCCAGCTACCACTCAAGCCCTACCGTGCCTACTGGCGCTTCGATCAACAGGCGCTGCCCGCCAGCGGCCGTGACGAGATCTGGCGACTGGGCCTGCAGGGCAGCGGCAAGGCGGCGTTCTGGCTCGACGGCAGCGCCAACCTGTTCGCCCAGCGCGCCGCCGACCTGGGCGAGCTGCCACAACTGCCGGGCCAGGTAACCCTTGCCTTGGGTGACAAGGTCCTCGGCCCCACCCCACGGCTGGGCGTCGCCCTGCCCTACGTGCTGCCACCAGCCTCGAGCTTCGCCGCGCTGGATGCCCTGCGCCCCCAGGCCGCCGGCTTCTACAGTTTCGTCGACGTACTGCAACGCCAGCCGGACTTCGAAAACGCCTGGCGCAAGCTCTATCAGCAGCGCTTCGGCATTCTCCAGGACATCACCCTGCTGGCCGGCAGCGCCCGGGTCGCCGACCTGCGCAGCGACCGTACCAGCACGGACGGGCTGGACGCATGGCTCGAGGCGACCAAAGCCCTGGGCGGCAAGGGCATTCACTACCTGGCCTTCGCCGACGAGCCGAATCTCAACTACCGCGACTACGCCAGCTACCGCGATTTCTTCCAGGCCCTGGCCAAACGCGTGCGCGAGTATCCCGGTGCCCACGAGGCCGGCGTGCGCATCGCCATGCCGGCCTCCTCGCGCCTGCTCGGCGGGCCTTTCACCGACGACGGCAAGCAGCGCCGCGGCATCGACTGGGCGCGGCGCCTGCTGGCCGAGCAAGGCGCGCAGATCGACGCCCTGGCCTGGCACGAATGGATGGTCCGCGACCTGCTCGCCACCCGCAGCTACCGCGACAGCGTGCGCCAGGCTGCCGCGCTGGTGGGCCTGGATGGCCAAGGGCGGCCGCGCAAGGCGCTGCTGCTGGACCAGACCAACCTGTCCAGCGGCTCGAGCCTGAGCCCCTACGAGCAGAACACCCACTACGCCGGCTTGTGGTGGGCCTCGGTGGTGATCAACGCCGCCAGTGACGGCCTGCTCGACATGCTCAACTGGTTCCATGTCGCCGACGAGCCCGAATGGCCCAAGGGCATGCTGCGCGATGCCGGCGGCCAGCGCTACGAACTCAAGCCGGTAGGCCTGGCCCAGCATTTCATCCAGCGCCACTGGCTGGACCAGGTGCTGGCCCTGGACAACGACGCCTTCGAGGTCGATGCCCTGGCCATGGCCCGCCAGCACCAGCGCAGCCTGCTGGGGGTGAACAAGGCCGAGCGCCTGCAGCAGGTGACGCTGACCCTCGGCGGCTGCCCCAGCGGCCAGCTCGAACTGTTCGGCCCCGACAACCAGAGCCGCCGCGCCAGCTTCAGCTGCACCGATGGCCAGATCCATTTTCAACTGCCAGGGCAGACCGTATTCGCCCTGACCTGGAGCGCGTCATGAGACGCACCTCGATCAGCCATGCCCAGGAGGCACGATGACCGCATTCACCAAGATCCAGGACCGCATCAAGCGCAAGGGACTGCGAGCCACCTGCCGTAGCGCCTTCCGGCATTACGTCTTCTATCATTGGGAACTGTTGTGGATGGAGCGCGACCTGGTCAGCCCGGTGCCGCCGCACCGGCTCAAGCCCTACGGCACCTTGCGGGTCGAGCACATCACCGTGCATAACGTGCGCGCCTTCGCCCGCCACTTCGGCGACCGCGTCGAGACCATGCGCGAGCTGGCCGCCGAAGGCCATACCGGGTTGATGTTCCTCGACGACGACAACGACGCCGTGGCATTCATCTGGGGCAGCAGCCGCCATTACCACGACCGTCACTACTACGGTTGCTGGTTCCCGGTCGGGCCGGGGGAGTTCTTCGAGTTCGGCGGCGAGCTGATCCGCAAATACTGGGGTACCGAGCTGTCGGTGGACCTGCAGCTGGAACTGTGGAAGGCCATGGCCGCCCAGGGCTGCACCAAGGTGGTGGACGTGTGCGAGCAGCACAATATTCCGGCGCTCAAGCTGCACCTGCGCATGGGTTATCAGGAACAAGGACGGATCATGAACGTGTACTGCCTGTTTGGCCGCTGGAAGTTCTTCCGCGAAAGCCGCTACACCGCCTCGCGACTCGAGCCGTTGCGCAAGCCGGAGGCTCCGGCCTCCTCGGCCACGGCGGGCTGACCCCCATGGGCCTGCAACTGAAATGGTGCGCCTCGCTGCGCGCCGGCGACTTTCCCGCCGCCGACTACGAGGTGCTGCGCAGGCGCCTGCCCGACAGCACGCCGTTCAACCACCTCGGCTGGCTGCGCGCCGCCGAGTCAGCCCTGCTGCCGGGCCAGCGGCTGCAGGTCCTGCTCGGCTACCAGGACGAACGCCTGTGCCTGTGCCTGCCGCTGATCCGTGCCCGCGAACCGTTCGGCCCGCTGTTCGCCCCGGTGGTGCGCCACCTGGGATACCCGCTGAGCGACCGCATCGCCCTGCTCATCGACCTGCCGGCGCTGTATGCCGACCAGGTCCTGCAGGCCATACGCAAGCGGCTACCGCATGCCTTGCTGCAGTTGAGTGAAGTACCGGACAGCGCCGAGCACGATGGCTGGCTGCGCCAGTGGGCCGGCGCCAGCTCCACCTGGCAGCAGCGCCTGACCTGCCGGGTGCCGGTGCACCGCATCAACGAACAGGACCGCCAGGAAGTCAGCGGCGACCCACGCTACAAGCTGCGCCGCGCGCGCAAACGCATCAAGGCCTGCGGTGCCAGCGTGCGCCGGGTCGTGGCCACTCCCGAGAACATGGGTGAACTGCTCGACGCCATCAGCGCCGTCGAAGCGACCAGCTGGAAAGGCGACGACGAGGTCGGCATCTTCTCCGGCCCCCAGCGTCGCCCATGGATGTACCAGGCCTTCACCGCCCTGGCCGGCGAAGGCCTGGTGTGCCTGGTGCTGCTGGAACTGGACGGGCGCTGCATCAGTTACCGCCTGGGCCTGCTGGAGCGCGGCCGGGTGTACGACTACAACCTGGCCTTCGTTCCTGAGTACCGCGACCTGGGCAGTGGCCGCGTGCTGCTGGAGGAATGGATTCACTGGGGCGTGGACGAAGACTGGAAGTGGGTCGACGCTTCGCGGGTCAGCCTGGACAACTCCAGCCACCAGTTGCACGAGCGCATGACCGGCCAGGTCGAACAGTGGCGCCTGAGCAGCTACAGCTGGCGCCCCGACGGCGTGCTGCTGGGTCTGGCGCTACGCTGCTGGCACTGGTTCAAGCCACGCCTGCGCAGACGCTCGCCGCGCCAGGAAGCCGATGTTGTCGCCCCCACCCCGCCACAGGAGCGCCCGGATGCCATCCCAGGTCATAGTCAACGCTGACGATTTCGGCCTCAGCGCCCACACCAACGCAGTCATCCTGCATGCCTTCCAGGCCGGGCTGATCAGCTCGGCCACGGCCATGGCCAACATGCCGGCCTTCGCCACCGCCTGCATGCTGGCCCAGCAGCCGGCGCTCAAGGGACGGGTGGGGTTGCACTTCAACCTCACCTACGGCCGCCCGCTGAGCCAGGCGATCCTCGCCGAGCCGCGCTTCTGCACGCCCCATGGCGAGTTCGACCTGCGCCTGAAGCAACGCACCCTGCACCTGTCGCGCCGCGAGCGGGCCGCCGTGGAAGCGGAACTGGAGGCCCAGTGGAAACACTGCCTGGATCATGGCCTGATGCCAAGCCACCTGGACTCGCACCAGCACGTGCACAACATCTGGCCAGTGGGCGTCATCGTCGCCCGCTTCGCCCGCGTCCAAGGGGTGCCGATCCGCCTGGCACGCAATGTGGGGCACAATATCGGGCCGGCCAAGCGCATGTTCAAGAGCCTGCTCAACCGGCGCCTGCGCCAGCTCGCCGGAAGCACCGCCGACTTCGTCTGCACCCCGGCCGACCTCAAGGCCGGGTTGGCCCCCGCACACGGCGTGCTGGAGGTAGTCGCCCATCCCAGCGCGCTGGGCGGGCACGATTTCGGCGATGCCTACCTGGCCAGCGGCGAATCGCTGCTGGCGTTGGTCGAGCAGCGCCTGGGGCAGGTGCCACGGGTGGGGTATGCGAGCCTGGGCATCCAGGAGATGGGTTGAAAGCCCACCCGCTAGCGCCCCGGCGGCCGATGCCGGCGCTCGTGGTTGTCGGCCAGCCAGCCGCGCAGTGCCTCGGCCGGCATCGGCCGCCCGAGCAAAAAGCCCTGCCCCTGGTCGCAACCGGCGTGGCGCAGGAAATCGTACTGCTCCTGAGTCTCGATGCCTTCGGCGGTGATGCGAAACCCCAGGGCATGCCCGAGATCGATGATCGCCCTGGCGATGGCCACCGCGTCGTCGTCTGCGGGCAGGTCCTTGATGAAGGCCCGGTCAATCTTCAGGTGGTCGATCGGCAGCGCGCGCAGATAGGCCAGTGACGAATAACCGGTACCGAAGTCGTCCACCGCCGTGGCCACGCCCATGGCCTGCAATTGCGCCAGCACCGCGCAGGCTTGCTGCTGGCTTTCCATCAGCAGGCTCTCGGTGATCTCCACCTCCAGCAGGTTGGCCGGCAGGCCGTGGCGCTCCAGCGCCGAGGCGAGGCTGGTCACATAGTCGCTGCGCTCAATCTGCAGGGCCGCTACGTTGATCGCCAGCGGCCCGGGCAGGCCATCACTGGCGCGCCATTCGGCCAACTGGGCGCAGGCAAGTTCCAGCACCCGCTCGCCGAGCGGGATGATCAACCCGGTGCGCTCGGCCAGGGGGATGAACTCACCGGGCGAGATCAGGCCATGCTCCGGGTCGCGCCAGCGCAACAGCGCCTCGACGCCCTCCAGCTGCCCGCTGAACAGGTCAACCTTGGGCTGGTACCACAGCTCGAACTCGTTGTGCTCCAGCGCCCGGCGCAGATTGCGCTCCAGCTCCAGGCGCTGCTGCAGGCGCTCGGTCATGTCCGGGTGATAAGGCCGCCAGGCATCGCGGCCGGCCTCCTTGGCGGCGTACATGGCGGTGTCGGCATGGCGCAACAGGCTGTCGGCGTCCTCGCCATGCTGCGGGCACCAGGCCAGGCCAATGCTGCCAGTAACCAGGGCGGCGTTGCCATTAAGGTCGAATGGCCGCTGCAGGCAACGCAGCAAGGCGCGGACCTGCTGGCTCACCTGCCCCTGGGCGCCTTGCAGCATGAACACGAACTCGTCGCCGCCCAGGCGGCAGAGCCGGTCCTGACTGTCGAGCTCCTGCAGGAAGCGTGCGGTCGCCTGCTGCAGCAGCAGATCGCCCATCGGGTGCCCCAGGCTGTCATTGACCTGCTTGAAACCGTCGATGTCGAGCATCAGCACCGCCAGGCCATGGCCCTGTAAAATGGCAGTGCTCAGTTGCTGCTGGAACAGGATGCGGTTGGGCAACCCGGTGATGGTGTCGTAGTGGGCCAGGCGTTCGAGCTGGGCCTGGTAGCGCTGCAGCTCGCGATTGCGTTGCTCGAGCAGACGCTGCTTGCGATTGAGCTGCGCGACAAACAGGCTGAACACACCCGTGCAGCTCAAGGCGAACAGGAACAGCGGCGAGCCGAACAAGTCCAGCCCCGACCAGCCACCCCGTGGCGCGGCGACCAATTGCCAGAGGCCGCCCGGCACCTCCACGGTCATCTTCACCTGCGGCTCGTCGAACAGCCGTGGGTCGCCCCAGATCAGCGCGCCTTCGGCGCCCTTGCCATCGCCCCCGCGCACGGCCAGCTCGAACTCGGTGTCCGGGCGCAGCCCCGCCGTGTGCAGCAATCGGTCGATATCGGCAACGATCGACACATTACCCCAGTAAAAACGCACGCCGCGGTTGCCAGTGACGAACACCGGCCGCCGGTAGATCAACGCCCGCCCGCCCTGATACAGCTGCAGCGGGCCGGCCAGCACCGGCTGGGCATGCTCGCGGGCCGAGCGCAGCAGGGGAAACTGCTCCGGCAACTGGCGGTAATCCAGCCCGATCAGCCGCTCGTTGCCGGACAACGGGTAGACATCGCTGATCACATCATCCGGCGCCAGCGCGATATGGCGCATGTACGGCACCGACTGCAAGGCATCGCGGGCCATGCCATGGAAATGCGCGGGGCTGATGCCGCCGTCGGCACTGATCAGCTGGGCGATGCCTTCGGCCTCGCCGAACGCCGCGCCCAGCTGCGCCTCCAGCGCACCCCGCATCCCCGCCAGGTGGGCTGCCAGGTTGCCCAGTTGCTCACTGCGCTCGCGCTGCGCGTCGAGGTGACCCAGGGCGACCGAAAGGCCGATGCCCACCAGGGCAAGACCGACCGGCAACAGGCGGTTGAGCGTGTGCCGCACGGTGCCGGATGGCAGATGCGTAGGTTCAGGAGAATGCTGGGGAATGGTCATAGGCAGGCGATGGCAGTCGATTTAGCAGTTATCGGCGTTGCGCGGCCAATATTGAGGCCTGTTTTCCCAACCCGCGGGCCGGGATGCATATGCACCACCGTCGGTGCCATCACGACTGCTCTGATGCGAGCTTTGCGAGGAACCAAACAGGACATCGGATACCTCCAACCCGCACCAATCTATTCTTGAGCGATGCCTGCCGGCCTGGGCGCGGGAAGCCACGCCCGAACACTGGCAGCGGCTGCCCAACCCCGCGCCGGGTCGCTGGCGACCTTGGCCCGGCGCCAGAGGTGTCGATGTACTGCGCCAACGAATGCAGCGGATCTGCCAGACTACGATCAAACCCGGCTGTGGCAATGGCGGCGCACCTGTGCAGATCCGCGAGCCATGGATTATGGCCTGGCGATCGGCGCAATGAGGCTGCTGGAGGCCAAGGCGCTCCCGCCGCCATTCGAGGAGTGATCGGCAACGACGGCGCCGGACTGGTAATTTTCCGGAGGTCGGCGCATGCTCGCAAGCTGAAGCGTTTCATCATCCGGATTTGAGAGGTGCAGTACCCATGGACCGTCTGCTCGACTCGCTGTTTCCCGCCCTCGAGGACATCCCCGAAGCCTGGCGCCTCGCCGCCCCCCTGGAGCAACGCGACTATCTGGTCAACGGTGAACTGCGGCACTGGGCCGGCCCCCTGGCTACCGTGCGCAGCCCGGTCTGGCTCAAGGAAGGCGACAGTGAGCGCCAGGTCATCCTCGGCAGTGCCCCCCTGCTCGACGCCGACACGGCGCTCACCGCGCTCGACGCGGCCGTGGCCGCCTACGACAAGGGCCGCGGCGCCTGGCCGAACATGCGCGTGGCCGAGCGTATCGGGCATGTCGAAACTTTCCTGGCGCGCATGCGCGAGCAGCGCACGGCGGTGGTCAAGCTGCTGATGTGGGAGATCGGCAAGAACCTCAAGGATTCGGAGAAGGAGTTCGACCGCACCTGCGACTACATCGTCGACACCATCGAGGCGCTCAAGGACCTCGACCGTCGCTCCAGCCGCTTCGAGCTCGAGCAGGGCACCCTTGGCCAGATCCGCCGCGCACCGCTGGGCGTTGCGCTGTGCATGGGCCCGTACAACTACCCGCTCAACGAAACCTTCACCACGCTGATCCCGGCGCTGATCATGGGCAACACCGTGGTGTTCAAGCCCGCCAAATTCGGCGTGCTGCTGATCCGCCCATTGCTCGAAGCCTTCCGCGACAGCTTCCCGCCTGGGGTGATCAACGTCATCTACGGGCGCGGCCGCGAGACCGTCAGCGCACTGATGGCCAGCGGCAAGGTCGACGTGTTCGCCTTCATCGGCACCCACAAGGCCGCCAGCGACCTGAAGAAGCTCCACCCACGCCCGCACCGCCTGCGCGCGGCGCTGGGCCTGGACGCCAAGAACCCCGGCATCGTCCTGCCCCAGGTCGACCTCGACAACGCCGTCGAAGAGGCCGTCACCGGCGCCCTGTCGTTCAACGGCCAGCGTTGCACCGCGTTGAAGATCCTGTTCGTGCACGAGGACGTGGTCGAGGCATTCCTCGACAAATTCCAGCGCAAGCTCGCCGCGCTCAAGCCCGGGATGCCCTGGGAGCCCGGCGTGGCGCTGACGCCGCTGCCGGAACCCGGCAAGCTCGACTACCTCGACGCACTGGTGGCCGACGCCACCGCCAAGGGCGCCCGGGTGCTCAACGAAGGTGGTGGGCAAAGCCGCGGCTCGTTCTTCTACCCTGCGCTGCTCTACCCGGTCAGCCAGGACATGCGCGTCTATCACGAGGAACAGTTCGGCCCGCTGGTGCCCGTGGTGCCCTACCGCGACCTGCAGAGCGTGATCGACTACGTGCTCGATTCCGACTACGGCCAGCAGCTGAGCCTGTTCGGCAACGACCCGCAGACCATTGGCGCGCTGGTCGATACCTTCGCCAACCAGGTCGGCCGGATCAACCTCAACGCCCAATGCCAGCGCGGCCCGGATACCTATCCGTTCAACGGCCGCAAGAACAGTGCCGAAGGGACCTTGTCGGTGCATGACGCATTGCGCGTGTTCTCCATCCGCACCTTGGTGGCGACCAAGTTCCAGGAAGCCAACAAAGAACTGATCAGCGAGATCATCCGCAACCGGCAGTCGAGCTTCCTTACGACCGACTACATCTTCTGAACAATTCGCCTGATCGGGGCTGCTGCGCAGCCCATCGCCGGCAAGCCGGCTCCCACGCCGACCGCGCTGCCCTCAAGCCAAGCACCATCCCTGTGGGAGCCGGCTTGCCGGCGATGGGGCGCAACGCGGCCCGTTGTTTTTATAGAGAATCGATATAAAGCAAGTGTCGATTTTCCAGGCTCATGAGCGACTCTAATCACCAAGGCGTTGCAACCCACCCCACGTGAAAGGAGATTACGCAAATGGCAGCCAAGCCCATCCCCGAAGGCCAGCACAGCCTGACACCATACCTCGGCATCAAGGACGCCGCCAAGGCCATCGAATTCTACAAGAGCGCCTTCGGCGCCATGGAAATGTTCCGCCTCGAAGGCCCTGACGGCAGCATCGGCCATGCCGAACTGAAAATCGGCGACTCCTCGCTGATGCTCGGCTCGCCCTGCGACATGGAGGGCGGCCTCAAGCCCAGCGAGACCATCGAGACGCCGGCGGTCGGCCTGCACCTGTATGTCGAGGACTGCGACAAAGTCTATGCCCAGGCCCTGCGCGCTGGCGCGACAGCAGTACGCGAGGTGCAGGACCAGTTCTACGGCGACCGCAGCGGCACCCTGAAGGATCCGTTCAACAACCTGTGGTTCGTCTCCACCCACAAGGAAGACCTCAGCCCCGAGGAAATCCGCGCCCGCGCCGCCAAAATGTTCGGCGGCCAGTGAGCGGCGGGCCCCAGGCTGCAAGCTTCGAGTTGAAAGCCGCCGCGCTTTGCCTGAAGCTTGGGGCTTGTAGCTTGGAGCTGCCCCTCAATGCGAATCATCGAAAAATCCGGCGCCCTGGTGCGCAGCCTGACCCCGGCAGAGGACGAATTGCTGGTGGGCTTCGCCTACGGCACCCTCACCGGCCCCCGCCTGCTGCAGGCCAACCAATGGCTGATGAAAATACGCAGCGCCAACCAATGGCTGGCCTGCGACTGCCGCAAGGATGCCCTGCCGGTGCTCAACGTCTCGTTGAACGGCAGCACCGGCACCCTGTTCCTGCGCAACAACCCCGAAACTCCCGAGCACACCCCAGGCTGCCCGTTCAGCAAGGATGAGCGTGAGGCCGGCGAACGTGCCGAGGAAAGCGCCGCGCCAGCGGCCTGGCTGGCGCCGGATGCGCCACTGCGCCTGCTCGGCGACTATCGCCGCGCCAGTGACGGCGAAACACCCGCAACGTCACGCGAGCCCGGCGAGCGCCGCGAGCAGCAGCGCCTGCTGTCGCTGCTGCTGACCTGGATCGAGGCCAGTGGCCTGAACGTCTACGCCAGCCACCTGAAAAAGGACCTCACCGCGCAGTTTGCCGACCTGCGCACTGTCGCCAGCCGCTACCCGCTGCTGGAGCGGGTACCTGCCAGCAACTACCTGGAAACCCGCCTGGACATGAAGCACATGATGATGCTCAAGGCACGCCTGCGCGAGGCCACGGTGTTCGGCAACCACCGCCGGCATGGCCTGCTGCTCGACTGCGTGGACCAGGTCAAGGGGCGCAAGCTGTTCAACAACCGCAGCGAGGACGGATTCGACTTCCAGGGCCACCACCAGTACTGGGGCGGCAACCGCGCCAGCGGCCCACTGCTAGCCCTGGCGCTGTACTCGCCGGCCACCGCCGGCAGCCATTTCTACGAACTGATCCACGTCGCCAGCGTGCCGGTGCTGTCGCGCGGGCACCTGTTCCCGGTGTACCGCGACGAAGAACGCGAACCGCTCAAGGCGCTGGTGTCGCTGATCGACTGGATGGCCGGCAAGGGCGTCAAGGTGCTGATGCGCCGTCCGGTGATTGGCGGCCAAGTGATGGATGAACTGGTGCTGACCTCGGACCAGGACCGGGTGCTGTCGGTATCGCTGCTGGAGCAACCGATCGGGCCGGAGCCGGATACCGAGAACTTCAAGCGCTACGCCGACTTCAAGAGCCTGGACACCTTCCGCAAGTATGTGGCCGGGTTCTTCATGCGCGAACGCTGAGGGGAAGTCCCACAAGAGCCGGGTCTCGCGGCTCTTGTGGGAGCGGGCTTGCCCCGCGATGACTCGACCAGTCTAAAACGCCGCCTTGAAGATCGCCTCGATCTCCACCTGGCTGGCCACCCGTGGATTGGTCAGCCCGCAGGCATCCTTCAACGCATTGACCGCCAGCACCGGCACATCCTCGACCTTGGCCCCCAGTTCCGCCAGCCCGGCCGGGATGCCGATGGCCGCCGCCAGGTGCTCGATGGCCGAAATCGCAGCGCCGGCCCCCTGCTCGGCGTCCAGCGCGCAGACCTTCACCCCCATGGCCTTGGCCACATCACGCAGGCGCGCGGCGCTGACCTTGGCATTGAAGCGCTGCACATGGGGCAGCAGCACCGCGTTGCACACACCATGGGGCAAGTCGTAGAAGCCACCCAACTGGTGAGCCATGGCATGCACATAGCCCAGCGAGGCATTGTTGAACGCCATGCCCGCGAGGAATTGGGCGTAGGCCATGTTCTCCCGCGCTACCAGGTCACCGCCGTCGGCGACCGCCTGGCGCAGGTTGGCACTGACCAGACTGATGGCCTTGAGCGCGCAGGCATCGGTGATCGGTGTGGCCGCGGTGGACACATAGGCCTCGATGGCATGAGTCAACGCATCCATGCCCGTGGCCGCGGTGAGCCCCTTGGGCATGCCGACCATCAGCGCCGGATCGTTGACCGACAGGATCGGCGTGACGTTGCGGTCGACGATGGCCATTTTCACGTGGCGCGCCTCGTCGGTGATGATGCAGAAGCGGGTCATTTCGCTGGCGGTGCCCGCCGTGGTGTTGATCGCGATCAGCGGCAGCTGCGGCTTGCTCGAGCGGTCGACGCCCTCGTAGTCGCTGATATGCCCGCCGTTGGTGGCGCACAGCGCGATGCCCTTGGCGCAGTCGTGGGGCGAGCCACCGCCCAGGGAGATCACGCAGTCACAGCCCTCGCGGCGCAGCATCGCCAGGCCCGCTTCGACGTTGGCGATGCTCGGGTTGGGCTTGGCGCCGTCGAACACCCGCGAATCGATGTCGCGCATGGCCAGCATGCCGGCGATGCGCTCGGCCACACCGGCCTTGGCCAGTCCGACGTCGGTGACGATCAGCGCCTTGCGCAGGCCATAGCCGGCAATCGCCGCCATCGCCTCTTCAAGGCAGTCGATGCCCATGATGTTTACGGCGGGGATGAAGAACGTGCTGCTCATGGCCGGGGTCCTCTCAAGCTGACGGTAGGTTTTCAGCATCCGCCGGAATGGGCAGGTGGGCATTGATCCAGCGCAACCCGGCCTACCCCATGAACAACCGATAGGCCGGATTCTCCGTCTCGTCCCAGTACTGGTAGCCCATCTCGTCCAGTGCCCGTGGCAACCCGGCCAACTCGTCCTCGGGCACCTCCAGCCCGGCGAACACCCGTGCCTGTGCCGCGCCATGGTTGCGGTAGTGGAACAGGCTGATGTTCCAGCGCTTGCCCAGGCGCTCGAGGAAGCCCAGCAATGCCCCCGGGCGCTCGGGGAATTCGAAGCGCAGCACGCGCTCACCGGCGCCGGGTGCCGCGTGACCGCCGACGGTATGGCGCACGTGCAGCTTGGCCAGTTCGTTGTCGGTCAGGTCGAGCACCTGGTAGCCCTGTTCGCCCAGGCTGGCCAGCAACTGTTGCCGCGGGTCCTGCTGCGGGTGAGTCTGCACGCCAACGAACAGGCGTGCCTCCTTGCCTGGGTAGTAGCGGTAGTTGAACTCGGTGATCTGGCGCTTGCCCAGGGCCAGGCAGAACGCGCGGAAACTGCCGGGGCGCTCGGGGATGGTCACGGCGATGATCGCCTCGCGCTGCTCGCCCAACTCGGCGCGCTCGGCCACGTGGCGCAGGCGGTCGAAGTTGACGTTGGCGCCGGAGTCGATGGCGACCATGGTCTGCCCTTGCAGCCCTTCACGGGCCACGTAGCGCTTGATGCCGGCCACCGCCAGGGCCCCGGAAGGCTCGGTGATCGAGCGGGTGTCATCGTAGATGTCCTTGATCGCGGCGCACAGTTCGTCGCTGCCGACCGTCACCACCTCGTCGACGAAGTGGCGGCACAGCTCGAAGCAGTGCGCCCCCACCTGCGCCACCGCCACACCGTCGGCGAAGGTACCGACCTGCGGCAGGATCACCCGCTCACCTGCGGCCAGGGCGGCCTGCAGGCAGTTGGAGTCCTGCGGTTCGACGCCGATCACCTTGACCTCCGGGCGCAGGTACTTGACATAGGCGGCGATCCCGGCGACCAGGCCACCGCCGCCGACGGGGACGAAGATCGCATGCAACGGGCCTGGGTGCTGGCGCAGGATCTCCATGGCCACGGTCCCCTGCCCGGCGATGACATCGGGGTCGTCGAACGGCGGTACGAAGGTGGCGCCGTCGCGATCGGCCAGTTGCAGGGCGTGGGCCAATGCGTGCGGAAAGCTCTCGCCGTGCAGCACCACATGGCCGCCCCGTGAGCGCACGCCTTCGACCTTGAGCGAGGGTGTGGTGGTCGGCATGACGATGGTGGCCTTGATGCCCAGGTGCGACGCGGCCAGGGCCACACCCTGGGCATGGTTGCCGGCCGAAGCGGTGATCACGCCGCGGGCGCGCTGTGCGGGTGTCAGGCGTGACAGACGGGTGTAGGCGCCGCGGATCTTGAAGGAGAACGTCGGTTGCAGGTCTTCGCGCTTGAGCAGGACCTGGTTGCCCAGGCTGGCCGACAGGGCCGGCGCCGCTTGCAAGGGGGTTTCGATGGCCAGGTCGTACACCGGCGCCGAGAGAATCCGACGCACTTGCTCGGACAGCAGTTGTTGGGGGGTTGCCGGGGTACGAGGGGTGGCGCTGAGGCTGGTCATCGATGACTCCTGGTTTTTTTGTCGTGCCCAGGAGTCAGAGAGAAGAAACCCGCCTCCAGGGCGGGTTCAGTGCATGTGTGCGCTAGCCCGCCAATCTGATAATGGCGGTAATAATGCTGAGGGCGCTGTACTGCGGGAATAGGTTCATGGGCTGGGAAACTAGCGTGTGGCGCAAGAAAAAGTCAAGGCTTGGCGCTACCGCCCTGGTCGACGCCCACGAAGTCCCCTGCCCTGTCGCAGATGAAACCCAACCGCAGATACGACGAAAAACTGCACAATTGATAGTCATTCGCCATTAACTCGTTCTCGGAACCCCCCGCCCGGGGGTAGAATGCCGCAAAACCGGGAGCCGCGATGAATCAGGACCGCCACATTCCAAGCGAAGACGATGCAATCACCGATGCCGCCGCGCATTGGTGCATGCGCCTGCACGCCGACGATTGCACGGCGGCCGAGCGTGAGGCGTTCGGCCAATGGTTGGCTGCCGACCCGCGGCATGCCGAGGAATACCAGGCGATGCTGGAAATCTGGGACACCGCCGATCTGCTGCCGCGCACCGCCCAGGTGATCCCGCTGCCCGTGCCGCGCCCGGCGGCGACGCGCCACTGGCGCCCGTTCGCCTCCGCCGCGGCCATCGCCCTGCTCGCCCTGCCGCTGGCAGGCTGGCTCGGCTGGGAACAGGGCTGGCTGCCCAACGGCTACCAGCATTTCGAAGCCAGCGACCACCTGCGGCAGGTACGCCTGGGCGACGGCAGCAGCGTCGAGCTGAACCTCAACAGCGAGCTGCGCTTCCTGAACTTCAAGGATGAGCGCCGGGTCACCCTGATCAAGGGCGAGGCATTCTTCAAGGTCACCCACGACAGCAGCCACCCGTTCATCGTCCACGCCGCCGACGGCCAGACCCGGGTCACCGGCACCCAGTTCAACGTGTGGAAGTACCAGGACCAGGTCAAGGTGACGCTGGTGGAAGGTTCGGTGCTGGTCAGCAGCGGCGGCGGCTCCGGCGGCTATCGCCTTGGCCCGGGCATGCAGGCCAGCTACCACAAGGGCGATTTCGAACCCGAACTGAACCAGAGCGACGACTACGCCAACAGTCTGGCCTGGCGCAGCGGCAGGCTGGTGCTGGACAACCTCAGCCTCGGCCAGGCGCTGCCGGTGATCAACCGTTACCTGGACAAACCGCTCATCCTGGCCGACGACAGCACCGCCAACATTCGCATCAGTGGCATCTACAGCACCCGCGAGGTGGAACGCCTGGTCGACACGCTGCCCAAGGTGCTGCCGGTATACCTGACCCGCAGCAAGGACGGCAGCACCGTCCTCAACCGTATCGTGCCGGCGCCGACCCGCGGCTGATCAGAGGCGGCCTGTGCTCTCCTGGGGCGCGCGGGAGCGATGCGTCATATGGCACCGGCTGCGCCGGTGATCGCGGGGCTCGCCCGCTCCCACGCTGGCCCCTCGGAATCAGAGCGTCATCGCCGCCAACCAGCCAAACGCCAGCAGCGGCAGGTTGTAGTGGAGGAACGTCGGCACCACGGTGTCCCAGATATGGTGGTGCTGGCCATCCACGTTCAGCCCGGAGGTCGGCCCCAGGGTCGAGTCCGAAGCCGGCGAACCGGCATCGCCTAGTGCACCGGCAGTACCGACGATGCACACGGTGGCCAGCGGATCGAAGCCCAACTGCACGCATAGCGGCACGAAGATCGCCGCCAGGATCGGCACGGTGGAAAACGACGAGCCGATGCCCATGGTCACCAGCAGCCCCACCAGCAGCATCAGCAACGCACCAATGCCCTTGCTGTGGTCGATCCATTGCGCCGATGTCTCCACCAGGCTCTTCACCTCGCCGGTGGCCTTCATCACTTCGGCGAAGCCGGAGGCAGCGATCATTATGAAGCCGATCATCGCCATCATCTTCATGCCTTCGGTGAACAGGTCGTCGGTGTCCTTCCAGCGCACGATCCCCGACAGCGAGAAGATCAGGAATCCGACCATCGCGCCGATGATCATCGAGTCCAGCCACAGCTGGATGATGAACGCCGCGGCGATCGCCACCCCGGCCACCAGCAGGGTCACCGGGTTGTACTGCACGCTGACCTGCTCGACCTGCTCGATCCGCGCCAGGTCGTAATCACGTTTCTTGCGGTAGCTGAAGCACACCGCCAGCAACAGGCCGGCGAGCATGCCCGCGGCGGGAATGGCCATGGCGTGGGTGACATTGACCCCGCTCACGTCGACGCCGGCGCGGGCGACGTTGGCCAGCAGGATCTCGTTGAGAAAGATGTTGCCGAAACCGACCGGCAGGAACATGTACGGGGTGATCAGGCCGAAGGTGATCACGCAGGCAATCAGCCGGCGGTCGATGCGCAGGCGGGTCAGCACGTACAGCAGCGGCGGCACCAGCAACGGGATGAAGGCGATGTGGATCGGCAGGATGTTCTGCGACGACACCGCCACCACCAGCATCAGGCCGATCAGCAGCCACTTGATCTTGCCACCGTCGGCATGGCCCTGGCGATCGATCATCGCCAGCGCCCGATCGGCCAGGGCATGGGCCAGGCCGGACTTGGCAATGGCCACCGCGAAGGCGCCGAGCAGCGCGTACGACAACGCCACCGTGGCACCGCCACCCAGGCCACCATTGAAGGCCTTGAGGGTGCCCTCGATACCCAGCCCACCGACCAGGCCTCCGGCCAGGGCGCCGATGATCAGGGCGATGACCACATGCACACGGGACAGGCTCAGGATCAGCATGAGCCCGACCGCGGCAATCACTGCATTCATGGTGTGCAAACCTCGTTACGACAGACAAAAAGCGGGCATTCCGGCGACAGACTGCGCGCAGGCAGTGGCCGGACCAGGGGATGTTGTTATGAAGGGCGCACACTCTGAAGCACAGACCGGCAGAAGTCAAAAGCGTCTGCGCCGCGGCCCTTTGTAGGGAATAGACGAAAGTCGCAGGGTTTAATTGAACGTTTGAATAAAGAAAAATCCGAGCAGGCCGACACAGTCGGCAGCATCAAACCTATTACAAGGGATTTTCCCCATGCCTTTGCTGCGACAACTCTCCATCCAATGGAAGATCACCCTGCTGGCGGGCCTGTGCCTGGCGGCAATCGTCACCCTGCTCGTCGGCCTTTCGCTGTACCGCATGGACCACAGTTCGGACCTGGTGAAAGCCAGCAGCATGCGCATGCTCTCCGACTCGGCCCAGTCGCGCATCGAGTCCCAGGGCGAGGTCCAGGCCCTGAACATCCGTCGTCAGTTCATGGACGCCTACCAGTACGGCGCCGGTTTCGCCCGCCAGGTGCTGTTCCTGCGTGAGCAGGCGGAAAAGCGCTTCCTCGACGCCTACGATCTGCGCCAGGACATGACTGCCCAGGTGCGTGCCGCGCTGCAGGCCAACCCCGACCTGCTCGGCCTGTCGCTGGTGTTCGAACCGGGCGCGCTGGATGGCAAGGACAAGCTGTTCGCCGGCCAGGGCGAGTTGGGCAGCAACGAGACCGGGCGCTTCGCCCTGTACTGGTCGCAGCCGCGGGTCGGCCAGCTGACCTCGATGGCGCTGCCCGAGCACGACATGGCCAACACCGAGATCGGCCCCAGCGGCCAGCCGGCCAACACCTGGTGGGTGTGCCCGCGCAGCACCGGCACAGTGTGCGTGGTCGAGCCGTACTTCTATGACATCGACGGCCAGCGGGTGCTGATGACCAGCATCGTCTTCCCGCTCAAGGCTGGCGACAAGGTCATCGCCACCCTGTCCATCGACATCAACCTCAACAGTTTGCAGGCTTTGAGCCAGACCGCCAGCCGCAGCCTTTACGAGGGCCAGACCACCGTCGGCATCCTCAGCCCCGTGGGCCTGCTGGCCGGTTACAGCGCCGATGCCGGCAAGCTGGCCCAGCGCTTCGACCAGGTCGACCGGACCCAGGGCGCGGAACTGGTGCGCAAGCTTGCCGAAGGCAAATTGCAGATCCTCCACGACCAGCAGCGCCTGAAAGTACTGGCCGCCTTCGAGCCGATCCCCGGCGGCAAGCCCTGGGGCGTGCTGCTGGATGTGCCGGAAAGTGCCCTGACCGGGCCGGCCGAGGCGCTCAAGGTAGAACTCGACGCCCTCAACAACAGCGGCACCCTGCTCGAACTGGGCCTGGGCCTGGCCGCCGCCATCGCCGGCCTGCTGCTGGTGTGGCTGATGGCCCGCGGCGTGACCCGGCCGATCCTTGGCGTGGCCGCCATGCTCAAGGACATCGCCAGCGGCGAAGGCGACCTGACCCGCCGCCTGCAATACGACAAGCAGGATGAACTGGGCGAGCTGGCCGGCTGGTTCAACCGCTTCCTCGACAAGTTGCAGCCGACCATCGCCGAGGTCAAGCGCTCGGTCCAGGCCGCCCGCGGCACCGCCGACCAGTCCGCGGCCATCGCCGCCGAGACCAGCGCCGGCATGGAGCAGCAGTACCGCCAGGTCGACCAGGTGGCCACCGCCTCCCACGAAATGAGCGCCACTGCCCAGGATGTCGCCCGCAGCGCGGCCCAGGCCGCCCAGGCCGCGCGTGAAGCCGACCAGGCCACCCGCGAAGGCCTGGCGGTGATCGACCGCACCACCACCAGCATCGACACCCTGGCCGCCGACATGAGCGGCGCCATGGCCCAGGTCGAGGGCCTGGCGCGCAACAGCGAGAAGATCGGTTCGGTGCTCGAGGTCATCCGCTCGATCGCCGAGCAGACCAACCTGCTGGCGCTCAACGCCGCGATCGAGGCGGCCCGTGCCGGCGAGGCTGGCCGCGGCTTCGCCGTGGTCGCCGACGAAGTGCGCAACCTGGCGCGCCGCACCCAGGAGTCGGTGGAGGAAACACGCCAGGTGATCGAGGCCCTGCAGGCCGGCACTCAGGAAGTGGTCGGCGCCATGGACAGCAGCCATCGCCAGGCCCAGGGTGGCGTGGAACAGGTCGGCCAGGCCGTTACCGCGCTGCAGCGCATCGGCCAGGCGGTGACCGTGATCACCGACATGAACCTGCAGATCGCCAGCGCCGCCGAGGAACAGAGCGCGGTGGCCGAGGAGATCAACAGCAACGTCGCCACCATCCGTGACGTGACCGAGTCGCTGAGCGGCCAGGCCAACGAATCGGCACGGGTCAGCCAGTCGCTCAACAGCCTGGCCAACCAGCAGCAGGGGTTGATGGATCAGTTCCGCGTTTAACTGCCAAACGCCAGGGCCGCTCGCAGGTGGTCTCGGCTGCAAAGCCTCGTCGTCTACACTTTTGCCGGAACCCACGGACCGGCACCGACGAGGCCCCGATGAAGAAAGTTCCTACCCTGCTGGCCAGCCTGCTCCTTGCCTTCGGCCTGGCCAGCACCGACTCCGCCGCTGCGGCAGAGCAACCCATCCACTTCGGCGCTATCGGCTGGGAAAGCGGCGCACTGACCACCGAGATCCTGCGCCTGATCGTCGAACGTGGCTACGACTACCCCACCGACACCCTGCCCGGCAGCACCGTGAGCATGGAAGTGGCCCTGGCGCGCAACGACCTGCAAGTGATCGCCGAGGAATGGGCCGGGCGCAGCCCAGCCTGGGTCAAGGCCGAGCAGGCCGGCCAGGTGTTCGCCCTGGGCGACACGGTGAAGAACGCGGAGGAAGGCTGGTGGGTACCGGCCTACATCATAAAGGGCGACCCGGCACGCAACCTCGAACCCCTTGCGCCGGACTTGCGCAGCGTCGACGACCTCAAACGCTACCCCCAGGTATTCGACGACCCCGAGGCGCCCGGCAAGGGCCGCTTCCTCAACAGCCCCAGCGGCTGGACTTCCGAGACCGTCAACAGCCAGAAGCTCAAGGCCTATGGCCTGGACGGGCTGTACAACAACTTCCGCAGCGGCACCGGCGCGGCCCTCGACGCCGAGATCACCGCCAAGATCAAGCTCGGCAAGCCCGTGCTGTTCTACTACTGGAGCCCTACTCCGCTGATGGGCCGCTACGACCTGGTACGCCTCGAAGAGCCCCCGTTCGATGCAGCCGCCTGGGCCACCCTCACAGATCCCGCCAATCCCGCTCCCAAAGGCAGCCGTTCGTTGCCGGCCAAGCTCTCGATCGGGGTGTCGAAGGCGTTTCGTGACGCCCACCCGGACCTGGTCGCCGTATTCGAGAAAGTCGACCTGCCCATCGACACCCTGAACAAGGCACTCGCCGACATGAGCGAAACCCGGCAGAAACCTCGCGACGCGGCGATCGCCTTCCTGCGTGACAACCCCGCGGTGTGGAAGGCCTGGCTGCCCGCCGAAAACGCCGCCAAGGTCGAGGCCGGCCTGTGAGCGGTGGTTTTCCCGAAGCCCTGCAATTTTCTTTCGCCGCTTGGGTCAACCGCCTGGTCGACTGGCTGGTCCTGCACTATGGCGACCATCTGCGCACCGTCTCCGACCAGTTGCTGCAACTGCTGCTAGGCCTGGAAAACCTGCTCCGCCTGCTGCCCTGGTGGCTGCTGCTGGTGCTGGTCGGCCTGCTGGCCTGGCATGCCAGCCGCAGCCTGGTCCGGGCGTTGATGCTGCCACTACTGCTGGCACTGATTGGCATGCTCGGGCTGTGGGACAAGCTGCTGCAGACCCTCGCCCTGGTGCTGGTCAGCACCGGCCTGTGCGTGCTGATCGGGGTGCCGCTGGGCATCCTGCTGGCCACCCGGCCCCTGGCCCGGCGCCTGATCCTGCCGGTGCTCGACGTGATGCAGACCCTGCCGGCCTTCGTCTACCTGATCCCGGTACTGATGCTGTTCGGCCTGGGCAAGGTGCCGGCAGTGTTCGCCACCCTGATCTACGCCCTGCCGCCGCTGGTGCGCCTGACCGAGCTGGGCCTTTCGCAGATTGACCCGTCGCTGCTGCAGGCCGCCCACGGCCTGGGTGCCAGCCGCTGGCAACGGCTGCGACGCATCGCCTTGCCGCTGGCCCTGCCAAGCATCATGGCCGGGCTCAACCAGTCGGTGATGATGGCCCTGTCGATGGTGGTGGTCGCCTCGATGATCGGCGCCCGCGGGCTGGGCGAGGACGTGCTGGCCGGTATCCAGACCCTCAACGTTGGCCAAGGCGTCGAGGCGGGCCTGGCGATCGTCGCGCTGGCGATGGTGATCGACCGCATCAGCCAGGCATACGGACGCCCCGGGCGTTGAGGCTCGCATTCGCGTATCGTACCTATTGCCCTCGACAGGGTGAGCCCGCCACGTCACGAACCGGAGCCCCGCGTGTCCCTCAAAGCCCTGCGCACCCTGGTCACCATCGCCCGCCATGGCACCTTCGCCCGCGCCGCCGACCTGCTGAGCTTGACGCCCTCGGCGGTGAGCCTGCACATCAAGACCCTGGAAGACGAGCTGCAGGTCGCCCTGTTCGACCGCAGCCGCCGCCAGGTAATGCTGACCGAGGCCGGGCAGCTGGCGGTGGCCCGCGCCGAAGGCATCCTGGCTGCCTACGACGAACTGGCCGACACCCTGGCCAGCGGCCCGAGCCTGCGCGGTCGCCTGCGTATCGGGGCGATCCACACCGTACTCGCCCGGCGCCTGCCCAGGGCACTGGTGTGGATCAAGGCGCACCACCCCGAGCTGCATGTCAGCGTGGTGTCGGGCATGTCTGCGGAACTCGCCCGGCGGGTCGAAGATGGCGAGCTGGACGCGGCGATCACTACCGAACCGGTCAGCCCCTACCCGCAAAGCCTGCAGTACACGCCGCTGTTCGAGGACCGATTCTGGGCCATCGCCAGCCCGGATCTGGCAGGCCAGAGCTTGTCTGCGCTGCTCGCCAGCCAGCCGTTCCTGCGCTTCGACAAACGCGCCTGGGCCGGCCGCCAGATCGAACAGGAACTGCGCCGTCAGCGCCTGCAGGTCAACGAGCAGATGGAGCTGGACAGCCAGGAGGCCCTGGCGCGCATGGCGGCCATGGGGCTCGGGGTGGCGGTCATCCCCATGAGCGATGACGACCTGGAACGGCTGCCCGCTGCCACCGTGCTGCCCTTCGGTGAACCGCAGCTGACCCGGCGCATGGTGCTGCTGGAACATGAAAAGAGCCAGCGGCGGCACCTGAGCGCGGTGTTGAAGACCGCGCTCGAGGCTTGAACGCCGACGAAAGCGCTGCGCAGCCGCCCTGGACAATGCATTTTTTCTCAACGGTCACTCAAGAAAACACCGTTTTTTCTGCTCACTCAACTCCGCTAGTCTGTGCCCGTACCCGGCCACGGACCACCCGCCATGCTCCACCTGCTGCTCACTACTCTCGTCCCGATCATCCTGCTCATCGCCCTGGGCACCTGGCTGCGGGTCCGTGGCTTTCTCGCCGAAACCTTCTGGCCCGGCGCCGAACGCCTGAGCTATTACGTGCTGCTGCCGTCGTTGTTCCTGCACGGCCTGGCCACCGCCAACCTTGAAGGCGTGCCGGTACTGGGCATGGTCGGCGTGCTGATGCTCTCGACCCTGCTCGGCGCCCTGCTGCTGGTGCTCTACCAGGGCGTCGCCAGCCATGACGGCGGCGACTTCACCTCGGTGTTCCAGGGTGGCGTGCGCTTCAACAACTACATTGGCGCCACCCTGGCCGCCGGCCTCTACGGCACTGCCGGCATCGCCCTGGCGGCGGTGGCCAACGCCGCCATCGTGCCGCTGGTCAACCTGCTCTGTGTGCTGGTATTCGCCCGCTTCAGCGCACGCCACAGCTCACCGACCACAGTGCTCAAGGCGATCTTCGCCAACCCGTTGATCATCGGCTGCGCGGCTGGCCTGTTGCTACGGGTAACCGGCCTCGGCCTGCCGGTCGGCCTGGAGCCCACGGTCAAGGCCCTGGGCCAGGCGGCGCTGCCGCTTGGCTTGCTGTGCGTCGGCGCGGCGCTCGGCGGGGCGCGACTGGGCCAGCAGGTCAGGCCGGTGCTGGCGGCGTCGCTATTCAAGTTCCTGGTCATGCCGGTGACTACCTGGGGCCTGTGCCGGTTGCTCGGGCTGGGTGGCCAGGCAGCGGTGGTGGCGGTGCTGTTCCAGGCACTGCCCACCGCTTCCTCGTCCTATGTGATGGCCCGGCAGATGGGCGGCAATGCACCGTTGATGGCCACCATCATCGCCCTGCAGACCATCACCGCCGCCGCGACCCTGCCCCTGGTGCTGAGCCTGACACTGAATTGAAGCCGAACGGCTAGACTGTGAGCAGCCCTCTCGCGGAGTCTCGATCATGCGCCTTGCGTGGATGCTGTTCGGTGTGTCCCTGACCCTGCTCGCAGGCCCCCTCCCCGCCGCTGACAGCCAGCAGGCCGCCGTTGCCGAAGACAAGGCGCAGGTGCTCGAGGAGAAGGTGGTCGAGGACGCCCCGCCGCCGAAAAAACAGGAAACCCTGACTCCCGGCGAAGTCCAGGCCGTCGACCCGGCGGGCCAGGCGCCGATGGACGACAGCATCACCTGCCTGGCCCGCACCATCTACTGGGAAGCCAAGGGCGCCGACGCCGAGGACATGAGCGCGGTGGCCAGCGTGGTGCTCAATCGCCTCGGCCACGAAGGCTTCCCCGACAGTATCTGCGCGGTGGTCAAGCAGGGAGTTGAGAGCAAGAGCTGCCAGTTCTCCTGGTGGTGCGACGGGCGCCCCGATCAGGTGGAAGAAGCGCAGCGCTACGCCGTGGCCAAGGAAATCGCCCGCAAGGCACTCAACCAGCAGCTCAAGGACCCCACCGGCGGCGCCCTGTATTTCCATGACCGTAGCGTCCGCCCCGACTGGGCCAAGGCCTATCGCAAGACGGCCCAGACGACGCACTTCCTGTTCTACAAGCCGAACCAGGCCTTGGCCCGCTAGGCATCAGAAACCGACCGTTGCCGATACCCGCCAGGTCAGGCCAGTAGGCGATGTCGAGCACATTTTGCACGCTGGCGCACAGGCGTGGGCAAGGGGCGAATCAGAGAGTTCAGGGACATCCGCAATGCACCTGTTGGAGGGTGATGCGCTGAGTGCGCGCGTTCACAGCGCCACCAACAGGCAATGCTCGCAGGCCCTGACCATGTAGCGCTTGACCGTGCGCTCACTGACGCTCACTGACCCGCAGGCGGGCGGTGATATTGGCGTAGTCCAGGCGTCGCTGGAGCCAGTCGCGATGTGCTTGATAGAGAGCGCTTAGCGGAGGGACGGTTGCCGCGGTGGACTCGGTCATCAAGAGCACGCTGATGCGGGTGTAGATGAGACGGTTCTTTTTGACTTCAATGCATTGGCCAATCGCTGCGGCCCTGAGGGGAATGCAGTTATGTTCGCCATTTCACTGAGCTGCCCACCCCGAGTTATATCAGTCGAACTCAATAGGAGGCTGACAGTCGCCGGCTGAACTTCGAGCCGTCCCGGCCGGGCATACGCTTGATCCAACGTCACCGATGAACGTGGCGGCAACCTGCAGCGTCTTCTGCGCAATGCTGCTTTGGAAAAACGGTGAAGCGCCCTTGGGAGAGCTCGCCGGCTCATTGCCATAGGCTATCTGGGTCAAGCTTGCAGATACCAGCAACGCGGCCGATACAACCTTTTTCATACAGTGTCCTTTCAGTAATTTCTGGTTTCATTAGCGCAGACGAAGCATTTTCTCCTGCAGCCCGACAGACTCTATCTGTCATTCATCCCAGGCAGCGTTAGGAAAAGACCACTTCGCCGCTTTAAAGCACTCCGCTAGCTTGTGGGAAATAGTACTGGAGGACATGTCGGCGCCAAGGTACCGGGCCAGCCGCCGTGAGGCCGCGCGGGCTGCGCTCGGCCTCACGGCTGCTGCCCTCTACCGCCCAACCCCCAGCATCCCGCGCTCGACGATGAAATCGATCACTGCCTGCAGCCCCTCGCCCTTCTTCAGGTTGCTGAACGTCCACGGCCGCTCCGGGCGCATGCGTCGGGTGTCGCGCTCCATCACCTCCAGCGACGCCCCCACATAGGGCGCCAGGTCGGTCTTGTTGATCACCAGGAAGTCCGACTTGGTGATGCCCGGCCCGCCCTTGCGCGGGATCTTCTCGCCCTCGGCGACATCGATCACATAGATGGTCAGGTCGGCCAGTTCCGGGCTGAAGGTGGCGCTGAGGTTGTCCCCGCCACTCTCGACGAAGATCACCTCGAGGTTGCCGAACTGGCGCGCCAGCGCCTCGACGGCGGCCAGGTTCATCGAGGCGTCCTCGCGGATCGCCGTGTGCGGGCAGCCGCCGGTCTCGACGCCAACGATACGCTCAGGCTCCAAGGCCCCGGCTTCGGTGAGGATGCGCTGGTCTTCCTTGGTGTAGATGTCATTGGTCACCACGGCGATCTGGTAGTGATCACGCATGGCCTTGCACAGGGCTTCGAGCAGCGCGGTCTTGCCGGAGCCGACCGGGCCGCCGACGCCGACACGCAGGGGTTGCTGGTAGTTTTGCATCGTGGCAGTCCTCAGGAACGGAACAAACGGGTGTATTGGGTTTCATGGCGCGACGAAGCGATGGCCAGCAGTGGCAGGCCACCGCCTAGTTGTTCGTCGTCCAGGGTCAGGGCATGATCGAGCACGGCAGGCAGTTCCTCGCCCAAGTCGCGCAGCAGGGTCTGGGCGGCCTGCTGGCCGAACGGCACCAGCTTCACCCCCGCCATCACCGCGCCTTCGAGCCAGGCAAAGCCATGGCCCAGGGCGAGCTGGCGCAGCGGGATCGACCAGTACGCCCCGAGCCAGGCCATGCCGCCCAGCTGGCTGAGCTCAAGGCTGGCGCGCCAGGCAGGCTCCTGCCCCAGTTGCCAGCCATCGAGCAGACGCGCCAGGGCGCTGCCACGCTGCCGTTCCTCAAGGCGCAGTTCGGCGGTCTCGCGGTTGGCCAAAAGAAACTGGCTCCAATGCGCGAAGGCGTCGGCATCGTCCGCCTGGCAGGCCTTGTACAGGCGCGCCAGCAACGGCCAGTCCAGGTAGCCGAGGGTGTCGTGCAACTGCTCGCGCTGCCAGGCGGCGAAGCCTTTGGCGTCCTTCACCCAACCGGCTTCCACGGCCCATTCCAGGCCTTGCGAGTAGGTGAAGCCGCCCACCGGCAAGCCGGGGCTGGCCAACTGCAGCAAGCGCAGCAGCGCCAGGTCGCTGTGCATCAGCCGGCCAGCACCAGAGCGGCGCCCGCCAGCAAGCCGCCGCCGAAGGCCTTCTGCAGGCCGGCATGGCGCCGCAGCAGGCAACCGACGCCAAAGCCCGCCGCCAGCAGCAGGCCGCTGACCGTGACGAAACCGGCACTGAACTGCCAGAACGCGCTGGGGGTGGCTTCCACGCCATGGGCCCAACCGTGGAACAGGGCGAATACCGGCATGATCAGCGACAGCAGCAGCTGACGGCTCGGCAACAGCATGGCGGCGGCGGCCACCAGCAGCGAGCCGAGGATCATCTGCTCCATGCCGACCACATCGCCGAACAGATGGCCACACACCGCGCCGCCGAACATCGCGGCCAGGGTCGCCAATGGCAAGGTCAGGTTGCGTCGAGTGAGGGCGGCGAGTACGCCGGTGCCAAGCAGCATCAGCAAGTGATCGAGGCCGGTCAGCGGGTGCAGCAGGCCATCCTGCAACGGGTTGCTGTCGTGGCCAGGATGGGCGAAGGCCGGCAAGGCCACCATCAGCAGTACCAGGGCGAACGTCTTTTTCATTGTGGGCTCCAGGGTGAGGTCAGAAATGGGCTGGCAGGCGCACGAACGGGTGGTCATGGCCGTGGGAATGGCTGTGAGGTGCGCTCTGGTAGGCGCCGGCCTCGGGCTCGAACGGTGCCTGTTCGGCCAACACCTCCAGCCCCAGGCCACGCAGCATGTCGTCGAGCACATGGTCGTGCTGGAAGCGCAACAGGCCCGGCTCGATCTGCAGCGGTACGTGGCGGTTGCCCAGGTGGTAGGCGGCGCGGGCCAGCAGGAGCGGATCGGCGCAGCGCACAGTCGAGACCGTCTCGGGAGCAGCGAGCACGCGGATGACCTGCTGGCCTTCAGCATCGGCCACCAGTTCACCGCCTCGCAGCAGATGGCCGCGCTCGAGCATCAGCCCAGCCTCGCGACCATCGTCCAGGGTGACGCGCAGGCGGCTCTTGATGCGGCTGTCGACATCCAGGGTGACGGTGCCGGTGATGGCTTCGGACTCAGTGATCCGACGGGTGAGGACAATCATGTTCGCTCCTTCAGAACAGGAAATAACGCTGCGCCAGCGGCAACTCGTGCGCCGGCTCGCACACCAGCAGCTCGCCATCGGCGCGAACCTGGTAGGTCTGCGCGTCGACTTCGATCAGCGGTTGCAGGGTGTTGTGGACCATGTCGGCCTTGCGGACCCGCCGGCAACCGTGGGCCACACCGATCAGGCTCTGCAGCTTCAGTTGCTCGGGCAGGCCACGATCCAGTGCGGCCTGGGGCAGGAAGGTCATGCGCGTGGCATGCCGGGCCGCGCCCAGGGCGCCGAACATCGGCCGGTAGTGCACCGGTTGCGGGGTCGGGATCGAGCCGTTGATATCGCCCATCGGCGCCGTGGCAATCATCCCGCCCTTGAGCACCAGCGCTGGCTTGACCGCGAAGAACGCCGGCGCCCACAGCACCAGGTCGGCCAGCTTGCCCACCTCCACCGAGCCGACCTCGTGGGCGATGCCGTGGGTCAGCGCCGGGTTGAGGGTGTACTTGGCGATGTAGCGCTTGACCCGGAAGTTGTCGCTGTAGCTGCTGTCCGGGGCCAACGGGCCGCGGCGCAGCTTCATCTGGTGCGCCACCTGCCAGGTGCGCAGCACCACCTCACCGACCCGACCCATGGCCTGGGAGTCGGACGAGGTCATGGCGAAGGCGCCCAAGTCGTGGAGGATGTCCTCGGCGGCAATGGTCTCGCGGCGGATGCGCGATTCGGCGAAGGCGACGTCCTCGGCGATGCTCGGGTCCAGGTGGTGGCAGACCATGAGCATGTCCAGGTGCTCGTCCACCGTGTTCACGGTGTAGGGCAGTGTCGGGTTGGTCGAGGACGGCAGCACGTTGGCCTGGCCCGCCGCGCGGATGATGTCCGGCGCGTGGCCGCCGCCCGCCCCTTCGGTGTGGAAGGTATGGATGGTGCGATCGCCGATGGCGGCCAGGGTGTCCTCGATGCAGCCCGACTCGTTGAGGGTGTCGGTATGGATCGCCACCTGGATGTCCATTTCCTCGGCCACGCCCAGGCAACAGTCGATGGCAGCAGGCGTCGAGCCCCAATCCTCGTGCAGCTTGAGGCCCACGGCGCCAGCGGCGATCTGCTCGCGCAGGGCTTCGGGCCGCGAGGCATTACCCTTGCCCAGCAGGCCGATGTTGATCGGCAGGCAGTCGGCGGCCTGGAGCATGCGCGCCAGGTACCAGGGCCCCGGGGTGCAGGTGGTGGCGTTGGTGCCGGTGGCCGGCCCGGTGCCGCCGCCGATGAAAGTGGTCACGCCGCTGGTCAGCGCCTCCTCCACCTGCTGCGGGCAGATGAAGTGGATATGCGAGTCGATGCCGCCGGCGGTGACGATCTTGCCTTCGGCGGCGATCACCTCGGTGCCCGGCCCTACCGGTACCGTGACGCCGGGCTGAACATCAGGATTGCCGGCCTTGCCGATGGCGGCGATACGGCCATGCTTGACGCCGATATCAGCCTTGACGATGCCCCAGTGGTCGATGATCAGCGCATTGGTCAGCACCAGGTCCATGGCCTCGGCCGCGAGCATCTGGCCCTGGCCCATGCCGTCGCGGATCACCTTGCCGCCGCCGAACTTGACCTCCTCGCCGTAGATCGTGAAGTCCTTCTCCACCTCCACCCACAACGCGGTGTCGGCCAGGCGCACGCGGTCACCGACGGTAGGCCCGAACATGTCGGCGTAGGCCTGGCGGGAAATGCGGCTCATGCCCTGCCCTCCAACACGCCCATCACCTTGCCCTGAAAGCCATACACCTCGCGCTTGCCGGCGTAGGCCACCAGTTGCACGGTGCGCGCCTGCCCCGGTTCGAAGCGCACCGCGGTGCCGGCCGGGATGTCCAGGCGAAAGCCCCGGGTCGGCTCGCGCTCGAACACCAGGGCGTCGTTGACTTCGTAGAAGTGGTAGTGCGAGCCCACCTGCACCGGGCGGTCGCCATGGTTGGCCACGCTGACGCTGACGCTCTGGCGGCCGACATTGAGCTCGATGTCGCCTGCGGCGACCTGGACTTCTCCGGGAATCATGCCGGCCTCCTCAAACGATGGGTTCATGCACGGTCACCAGCTTGGTGCCGTCGGGGAAGGTCGCTTCGACCTGGACGTCGTGCAGCATTTCCGGCACGCCGGCCATCACCTGCTCGCGCACCAGCACCTCGCGGCCCAGGCTCATCAGATCGGCGACCGTGCGGCCATCGCGGGCGCCTTCGAGCACCGCGGCGCTGATCAACGCCACCGCCTCCGGGTAGTTCAGTTTCAGGCCACGGGCCAAGCGCCGCTCGGCCAGCAAGGCGGCGGTGAACAGCAGCAGTTTGTCTTTCTCTCGCGGGGTCAGCTCCATGGCGGCTCTCTCAGGTGGCCCAGATGCGCGGCGGGCACGGCGCCAGGCCAAGCACGGCCGGGCGCAGCAGGTGCCAGAGGCGCTGCAGGTTGCGTTGCAGGTGTTGGTTGTCGTGGTCGAGCAGGCGGATCACCAGCAGTGAGCCGAGCAGCGTCGCGCCAGCTGGGGTGTCGAGTTCGTCGAGAACCTGACGCACCCGCTCCAGCATCGCTGAGTCGGCGGGCGCTGCGCAGAAGGTGGCGAGCAACGGGTGCCCGGCCACCTTGCCCAGCTGCCCGCCCTCGATGCGCAGGCGCTCGTGCAGGCCGGGGTCGCCGGGCAGTTCGATGCGCAGGCGGCTGTCCAGCGCGCCCTCTTCGAAGCGCTCGTTCATCACCGGGCGACCCAGGCACAGCGTCTCCCAGGCCAGCAGGCGCGCACCGGGCTCTAGGCTGAAACAGTTGTCGAGGCAGGCGCGGGCGCCATTGAAAAAGATACTGTCCTGCGGCAGCCATTCCAGAGTGCTGCCGGCGGCGAGGTGAAAGCGCTGGGCGAGCCGTGCGGTGGGGCCGATGCTGCGGTAGAACTTGCTCGCGCCGGGCATCGTCAGCAAGGCATGGCTGCCGGGCTCGAGGTGGACATCAAGTTCGAGGCGGTCGCCGGCGACGATGCCCCCTGGCGGGTGCAGCACATAGACATGGCATGGCGCACCCTCCGGATAGAACGGCCGCTGCACCAAAAGAGGTCCGACATGACGCCGCGCACCAAGGCGGGTCACGTCATCGCGCTGGATGAAGCGCAACTGCAGGTGGGCGCTCCAGCCCGGGTCTGCCTGCGGTGGATCGATCTGCTGCGCCAACGACATCCTCAAACCCCTGAAATCCATGGCCTGACGGCCGGATGAGGGCCCTGCTCGGGGCGCTTGCGGGCGCGCCGGGCTGACCACTCGATCAATATTCGCTGGAGGGATATAGCAGGGAGCGGGCCAACTGCGCAGATGAACGATGATGAAACTTTCGAACCGTCAGTCATGCCGCAAGGCTGCGGGCCAGAGCGGCTGCGCCCGGACGCGCAATTCAAGTGCCTGCCGGCGTGGCGAAGTAGGCTAAAGTGACCACCCTGCCCTTTTTCGAGCCAAGGATGCCCCCATGCAATTCGCCCCCGCCATTCCGATTCTGCGGATCTTCTCGGTCGACAAGGCCCGGGAGTTCTACCTTGATTTCCTGGGTTTCCAGCTCGATTGGGAACACCGCTTCGCCCCGGACCTGCCGCTGTACATGCAGATCCACCGCGACGGGTTGATCCTGCACCTGTCCGAGCACCACGGCGACGCCACGCCCGGCTCGGCGGTGTTTGCCCGGGTCGAGGACCTCAAGGCGCTGGAGCGCGAACTGCTGGCCAAGTGCTACGGCTACGCCCGCCCGCAGGCCGAGGCGGTCGACTGGGGCCTGGAAATGCAGGTTGCCGACCCGTTCGGCAACCGCCTGCGCTTCTGCCAGCAGATCGACAACGTCTGATGGCCAGCGGCAAGCGTGCCCTGGCGCGCCTGGAGCGGGAGATGGTCGCCTGCCTGACCGAAGCCTGCGCCACTGCTCAGGGCGAGATCGTCGGTTTCGCCTGGCTCACCCACCAGGTGGACCTCAACGACTTCCCCGCCAGCCTGCGCATCACCTGGGTATTCACCGACGACACCGACAAGGCTCGCGCGCTGGCCGGCACGGACAAGGCACGGATGATCGCGCTGACTGGCCAGGCGCTGAGCGACGCGGGGATCGCGCTGGACCATGTGGCCTGGCATGTGCGTTTCGACAGCGAAGAAGCCTGCTGGCGCGATCATGGCGGGGACTGGAACCGGCGCTTGCGCTGAGGCCAGCCCTCGCACGGGTAAAATTACAGAAGAATCCCACAACCAATTCGGAAGCACGGAGCTTCGTTCAACTGCAAAAACCTTTCACTGTCAGGCCCTGGGAAACACGCCCCAGCAACGAAAGGGAAGTCACAGTGCAATTCGAGAAAACCTATGAAGTCATCGCCAACCGCGGCATCGTGCTTGATGTTCATGAACTGACTATTCATCCAGCAGACCGCGCAAAGCTTGCAATGCTTGATTTCACGAGCGCTCGGCAGGCCAGCTATCGAGTGACAGAAACCTTGATACAGGTCTACGACCGTATGCAGACGAAGGGTCCATGCCAAGTTCGGGTATCGATCTCTATGGCGCTCACCAGAGAACAAGCCGATGCACTGAATGACCAACGCGGGCACGTCAGTGCGCTAATCAGCACAGCTATTGGCGTACCTGTCGGCCTGGTCGCGCCAATAACCGGTGCCGCGCTGGGGGTGGCCATCGGCCCACTGGCAAGCAGCAGGTTACCGACTTACCACATGGGCGACAGGATGGTACACGTAGAGGCGAGTGTCAGCGGAGGAATCGGACCGCAACGGTCAAGCCAATCGCTTATTATCCAGGCGCACCCATGAATGCCTTCATCGCCGCGGCGCTGCTCATACTTGCAGCAGCCGTGCTCTACCACAACCTTCGCGCTGCAAAGGTACGCAAATGGGCTGGGCTGTCTCTGCTTGGCGCAGGTGTGCTGATTTGGCGGTTCCTTCCTCATGGCCTGTACCTGGGCGTGGAATTGTCCATGTGGGTAACATTTCTGCTCTGCACAGGCTCAGGCCTGTTCGTTCATCGTAATCGTCATCACGACAGCGACTGACCCGAACGTACACGCCCGGCGGATTGTGTGACTGGCCGTTCCCGATCCGCGCCGGATGTATTAAGGTGGCGGGGTGCGCATATAAAAGCAGCCCGCCGTGTTCGGGCAAGAGCAATGAGGGTGTCATGAGTAACGAAAGCATTAACTGGGACAAGCTGGGTTTCGACTACATCAAGACTGACAAACGTTACCTGTCCGTATGGCGTAACGGCGAGTGGGACAAGGGCACCCTGACCGAAGACAATGTGCTGCACATCAGTGAAGGCTCCACCGCCCTGCACTATGGCCAGCAGTGTTTCGAAGGCCTGAAGGCCTACCGTTGCAAGGACGGCTCGATCAACCTGTTCCGCCCCGACCAGAACGCCGCGCGCATGCAGCGCAGCTGCGACCGCCTGCTGATGCCACGCGTCTCGACCGAACAGTTCATCGAAGCCTGCAAGCAGGTGGTCAAGGCCAACGAAAAATTCGTTCCACCGCACGGCAAAGGCGCCCTGTACCTGCGTCCGTTCGTGATCGGCACCGGTGACAACATCGGCGTGCGCACCGCCCCCGAGTTCATCTTCTCGGTCTTCGCCATCCCGGTCGGTTCGTACTTCAAAGGCGGCATGACCCCGCACAAATTCCTCATCTCCGACTTCGACCGTGCCGCCCCGCAAGGCACCGGCGCGGCCAAGGTCGGCGGCAACTACGCGGCCAGCCTGCAGCCAGGCTATGAAGCCAAGAAAGCCGGCTTCGCTGACTGCATCTACCTCGACCCGCTGACCCACAAGAAAATCGAGGAAGTCGGTTCGGCCAACTTCTTCGGCATCACCGCCAACAACGAATTCGTCACGCCGAAGTCGGTCTCGGTGCTGCCGGGCATCACCCGCCTGTCGCTGATGGAACTGGCCGAATCGCGCCTGGGCCTGAAGGTCATCGAGGGCGACGTGGAAATCGACAAGCTCGACCGTTTCGTCGAAGCCGGTGCCTGCGGTACCGCCGCGGTGATCACGCCGATTGGTGGCATCCAGTACAACGGCAAGCTGCACGTATTCCACAGCGAAACCGAAGTCGGCCCTGTGACGCAGAAGCTGTACGCCGAGCTGACCGGTATCCAGAGCGGTGACGTCGAGGCGCCAGCGGGCTGGATCGTCAAGGTCGTTTAAGCCTGTGCCGTCATGAGAAAGGGGCGTGCCAGCAATGGCACGCCCCTTTTCCTTTACTGCTGAGCCATCGCCCGGTCAGCCACGGCAGTATTGCGTAGATGAATTTTTCTTAAATCGCCGGTTGTCTATTCTTTGGCACAATCAGGTCTCCACTCGCCGCCCAGGAACCAGCATGCCACGCGTACTGACCATCGAAGACGACGCTGTCACCGCCCAGGAAATCGTCGCCGAACTGTCCAGCCACGGTCTGGAAGTCGACTGGGCCGACAATGGCCGTGAAGGCCTGGCCAAGGCCATCGCCGGCGGCTACGACCTGATCACCCTGGACCGCATGCTGCCCGAGGTCGACGGCCTGACCATCGTCACCACCCTGCGCAACCTGAAGATCGCCACGCCGATCCTGATGATCAGTGCGCTGTCGGACGTCGACGAGCGTGTGCGCGGCCTGCGCGCCGGCGGTGACGACTACCTGACCAAGCCGTTCGCCTCCGACGAGATGGCCGCCCGGGTCGAGGTGCTGCTGCGCCGCAACAGCGTGCCGATGACCCAGACCCGCCTGCAGGTCGCCGACCTCGAGCTGGACCTGATCAGCCACGAAGCCCGCCGCGGCGAACAGGCGCTGAACCTGCTGCCCACCGAGTACAAGCTGCTCGAGTACCTGATGCGCCACTCCGGCCAGGTGATCACCCGGATGATGATCTTCGAGGAGGTCTGGGGCTACCACTTCGACCCTGGCACCAACCTGATCGACGTGCACATCGGCCGCCTGCGCAAAAAAATCGACTCGCCCGGCCAGAACCCGCTGATTCGCACCGTGCGGGGCTCCGGCTATGCCATTGCCGAACCCGTCTAAGGGCTGGAGCTCCTCCACCAGCCGTCTGCTGGCGCTGTACAGTTTCCTGTTCGTGGCCTGGAGCAGCATCCTCATGGGGGTGCTGTACTTCGAGGTCACCAGCTACCTGAACAAGCTCACCCGCCACTCGATGCTGCAACGCCAGCACCTGTTCGCCCACATGAGCGGCAAGCAGCTGGACGACGCGCTGGTGGCAAGCCAGGCCTTCGAGGAACGCAGCTTCGACGCCTACGGCCTGTTCGACGCCCAGCTCAACCCGATCGGCGGGCGCATCCGTGCAATACCCTCGGAGCTGGGTCTTGACGGCAAGGTCCATGAGCTCAAGCGATGCCTGGACGCCGACGACCCCCACCTGCCCCGCGACAGCTGCGATGCCGTGGCGATCAAGGTGCAGGACGGTCGCTGGCTGGTGCTGGTGCGCGACAACGGCTCGCTGTTCGTGGTGACAAGAATCATCCTCGATGCCCTGCTCTGGGGTATCTCGCTGACCTTGATCCCTGGCTTTGCCGGCTGGTACCTGCTGCGGCGCCGGCCGCTCAAGCGCATCCGCGCAATCCAGGCCCAGGCCGAGCTGATCGTCGCCGGCGACCTCACCCACCGCCTGCCCCTGTCGGCCCGGCGCGACGAATTGGACATGCTTGCCGCCATCGTCAACGCCATGCTCGACCGCATCGAGCGGCTGATGCACGAGGTCAAGGGCGTCTGTGACAACATCGCCCACGACCTGCGCACGCCACTGACACGCCTGCGCGCCCAGCTCTACCGCATCCGCCAGCAAAGCAGCAGCGACTCCGCGGAAGGCGCGGCGCTGGACCAGGCGATTGGCGAGACCGACACGCTGATGGCACGCTTTCGCGGCCTGCTGCGCATCAGCGAACTGGAAGACCGCCAGCGCCGCGCCGGCTTCGTCCGGCTCGACCCGCAGGGGCTGCTGGTGGAGCTTCATGACTTCTACCTGCCGCTGGCCGAGGATGGCGGTATTCGCCTGCACCTGGAGCAGCCTGCGCAGTTGGCGGCGCTGCATGGCGACCGGGAGTTGCTGTTCGAAGCCCTGGCCAACCTGGTGGGCAATGCCATCAAGTTCACCCCCGAAGGCGGACAGGTGCGTATCGTCGCCAGCGAGGACGAGGCCGGCGTGCATATTGCTGTCGAGGACAGTGGGCCGGGGATTCCGGCGGATGAGCGCGAGGCGGTGTTGAAGCGCTTCTACCGCAGCGAGGAAGGCCATCGCCACGCGGGGTTCGGGCTGGGGCTGTCGATCGTCGCGGCGATTGTCGACCTGCATGGGTTCGGGCTGGAGGTGGCCAGCAGTGCACTGGGTGGGGCAAAACTGGTGCTGCATTGCCCGTTGGCGGGGCCGGCAAAGTAGCAGCCTGAAAAGCATCGCGGGGCAAGCCCGCTCCCACGTTGACACCCAATTGCAGGTGCGTCGACGTGGGAGCGGGTTTGCCCCGCGATTGGGCCGCACAGCGGCCCCGGTTGCAGTATCAGTCCGCCAGGCGCCAGGTGGTGGTGCCCTTGCTGTCTTCCAGCACCACGCCCATGGCGGCCAGTTGGTCGCGGATGCGGTCGGATTCGGCCCAGTTCTTGTCACTACGCGCCTGCAGACGCGCCTGGATCAGCGCCTCCACTTCGGCGGCATCGACCTTGCCCTCTGCACCGGCGCGCAGGAAGTCATCGGCTTCCAGTTGCAATACACCCAGCACATCCCCCAGCTCGCGCAGACGACCGGCCAGGCCGGCGGCGGCCTCGGGGTCGCTGTCACGCAGGCGGTTGATCTCGCGCACCAGGTCGAACAGCACCGCGCAGGCCTCAGGCGTGCCGAAGTCGTCGTTCATCGCCACGGTGAAACGCTCGACGAACGCCTCGCCACCCTGGGCAGCCACGCGCGGCAGGCCACGCAGCGCATGGTAGAAGCGCTCGAGCGCGCCCTTGGCGTCGCGCAGGCTGTCCTCGGAGTAGTTGATCGCGCTGCGATAGTGGCTGGCCACCAGCAGGTAACGCACCACTTCCGGGTGGTACTTGTCGAGCACGTCGCGGATGGTGAAGAAGTTGTTCAAGGACTTGGACATCTTCTCGCCATTGATGCGGATCATGCCGCAGTGCATCCAGGCGTTGGCGTATTGCTTGCCGGTGGCCGCCTCGCTCTGGGCGATCTCGTTCTCGTGGTGCGGGAACTCCAGGTCGCTGCCGCCACCGTGGATGTCGAAGCTCTCGCCCAGGCAGCAGGTGGACATCACCGAGCACTCGATGTGCCAGCCCGGACGGCCCGGGCCCCACGGTGAATCCCAGTACGGTTCGCCGGGCTTGACGCCCTTCCACAGCACGAAGTCCAGCGGGTCCTGCTTGGCCTCGTCGACTTCGATGCGCGCGCCGATGCGCAGGTCTTCGATCTTCTTGCGTGACAGCTTGCCGTAGCCGACGAACTTGCCGACCCGGTAGTACACGTCGCCATTGCCCGGCGCGTAGGCGTAACCCTTGTCGATCAGGGTCTGGATCATCGCGTGCATGCCGGGGATATGGTCGGTGGCACGCGGCTCCAGGTCCGGCTTGAGGATGCTCAGGCGGCGCTCGTCCTCGTGCATCGCGTCGATCATTCGGGCGGTCAGCGCGTCGAACGACTCACCGTTCTCGTTGGCCCGGTTGATGATCTTGTCGTCGATGTCGGTGATGTTGCGCACATAGGTCAGTTCATAGCCGCTCTTGCGCAGCCAGCGGGTGACCAGGTCGAAGGCCACCATGCTGCGGCCGTGGCCCAGGTGGCAATAGTCGTACACGGTCATGCCGCACACGTACATGCGCACCTTGTTGCCGTCCAGCGGCTTGAAAACTTCCTTGGTCTTGCTCAGCGTGTTGTAGATGGTAAGCACGAAGGTTCCTCAGCTGCCCCACGAGTCGCGCAGGGTCACGGTGCGGTTGAACACCGGGCGACCCGGCTGGGAGTCTTTCAGATCGGCGCAGAAGTAGCCTTCGCGCTCGAACTGGAAGCGGTCTTCTGGCTGGGCCTGGCCCAGGGAAGGTTCCGCGCGACAACCGCTGAGCACCTGCAGCGAATCGGGATTGATGTTGTCGAGGAACGTGCCGCCGTCTTCGGTCTTCTCTGGGTTGGCCGAGCGGAACAGACGGTCGTACAGACGCACTTCGCACTCGATGCTGCCTTCAGCCGGCACCCAGTGGATCACGCCCTTGACCTTGCGGCCTTCGGGGTTCTTGCCCAGGGTGTCCGGGTCGTACGAGCAGCGCAGCTCGACGATGTTGCCTTCGGCGTCCTTGATCGCCTCGTCGGCGCGGATCACGTAGCTGCCGCGCAGGCGCACTTCACCGGCCGGCTCCAGGCGCTTGTAGCCCTTGGGCGGCTCTTCCATGAAGTCGTCGCGGTCGATGTACAGCTCGCGGGCGAACGGCAGCACGCGCACGCCCATGTCTTCCTTCGGATGGCGCGGCAGTTCGAGCTGCTCGACCTGGCCCTCGGGGTAGTTGGTGATGACCACCTTCAGCGGGCGCAGCACGCACATGGCGCGCGGCGCGGTGCGGTCGAGGTCGTCACGGATGCTGAACTCGAGCATCGCCATGTCGACCACGCCGTCGGAACGGTTGGTGCCGATCATCTCGCAGAAGTTGCGGATCGAGGCCGGGGTGTAGCCACGGCGGCGGTAGCCCGACAGGGTCGACATGCGCGGATCGTCCCAGGCCTCGACGTGGCCTTCGTCCACCAGTTGCTTGAGCTTGCGCTTGGAAGTGATGGTGTAGTTCAGGTTCAGGCGGCTGAACTCGTACTGACGCGGGTGCGCCGGCACCGGCAGCTTGTCGAGGAACCAGTCGTACAGCGGACGGTGGCTTTCAAACTCCAGGGTGCAGATCGAGTGGGTGATGCCTTCGATGGCGTCCGACTGACCATGGGTGAAGTCGTAGTTGGGGTAGATGCACCACTTGTCACCGGTCTGGTGGTGGTGGGCATGGCGAATGCGGTACAGGATCGGGTCGCGCAGGTTCATGTTCGGCGAGGCCATGTCGATCTTGGCGCGCAGCACGCGCTCGCCGTCCTTGAACTCGCCGGCCTTCATGCGGGCGAACAGGTCCAGGTTGTCCTCGACGCTGCGCTCGCGGAACGGGCTGTTCTTGCCTGGCTCGGTCAGGCTGCCGCGGTATTCCTTGGCCTGCTCGGGGGTCAGGTCGCAGACGTAGGCGTTGCCCGACTTGATCAGCTCCACGGCCCAGGCGTGCAACTGGTCGAAGTAGTCGGATGCATAGCGCACCGGGCCTGCCCACTCGAAGCCCAGCCACTTGACGTCACGCTGGATGGAGTCGATGTACTCCTGGTCTTCCTTGGCCGGGTTGGTGTCGTCGAAACGCAGGTGGCAGGCGCCGCCGAATTCCTTGGCCAGGCCGAAGTTGACGCAGATCGACTTGGCGTGGCCGATGTGCAGGTAGCCGTTGGGCTCCGGCGGGAAACGGGTGACGATGCTCTGGTGCTTGCCCGCGTCCAGGTCGGCCTGGACGATCGGCCGCAGGAAGTTCACAGGGACGGCGGGGGCGCCTTTGGCAGCGGCGTTTGGCGCGTTGTCGGCAGTGGGCTTGCTCATAGTGTCCTTGAATGCAGGTAGCCGGCCGGGTAGGCCGATTGAATCAAAGGGCCTATCATAGCCGAAGCAGTCAAGCTGCTGACAGCCGGAGCACCGACAAAGTGGCGCGTTTTGTCGCCGCAGCGGTCTACAATCCGGCACAATGGCGCCCCAGTGGCGTGTGCCGCGGCTGACCGATCCTGCGTCAGGTTGTCCGAGCGCAGCGCGCACCCTATTTCCCGAATGCCTTGAAAGAGCGAATTTCAGCATGTCCAAAGTCAAACTGAGCACCAACCACGGCGATATCGTCATTGAACTGAATGACGAAAAAGCCCCGATCACCGTGGCCAACTTCCTCGAATATGTGAAGGCCGGGCACTACAGCAACGTCGTGTTCCACCGTGTGATCAAGGGCTTCATGATCCAGGGCGGCGGTTTCGAGCCAGGCATGAACGAAAAACGTGACAAGCGTGCCAGCATCCAGAACGAGGCCGACAACGGCCTGAAGAACGACAAGTACACCATCGCCATGGCCCGTACCATGGAGCCGCACTCGGCCTCCGCGCAGTTCTTCATCAACGCCTCGAACAACGACTTCCTCAACCACAGCGGTAAGAATGTCCAAGGCTGGGGCTACGCCGTGTTCGGTAAAGTGACCGAAGGCACCGAGGTTGTCGACGCCATCGAAAAGGTCGCCACCGGTTCCAAGTCTGGCCACCAGGACGTGCCGAAAGAAGACGTGATCATCGAGAAAGCCGAGATCATTGAGTGATACTGCTGATCTCCGATCTGCACCTGCAAGAAGAACGCCCGGACATCACCCGGGCGTTTCTTGATCTGCTCGACGGCCGCGCCCGCCACGCCAAGGCGCTGTACATCCTCGGCGACTTCTTCGAGGCCTGGATCGGCGACGATGCGATGACGCCCTTCCAGCAGTCGATCTGCCAGGCCCTGCGCCGGCTGAGCGACAGCGGCACGGCGATCTACCTGATGCACGGCAACCGCGATTTTCTCATCGGCCAGGCGTTCTGCGACGCCGCCGGCTGCACCCTGCTGGCCGACCCCAGCGTGGTCGAGCTAGGTGGCGAGGCGGTGCTGCTGATGCACGGCGACACCCTGTGCACCCGCGACGTGGCCTACATGAAGCTGCGCCGTTACCTGCGCAACCCGCTGACCCTGTGGATCCTGCGGCACCTGCCGCTGGGCACGCGGCACAAGCTGGCGCGCAAGCTGCGTAGCGAAAGCAGCACGCAGGTGCGCATGAAGAGCACCGAGATCGTCGATGTCACCCCCGAGGAAGTGCCCAAGGTGATGGCCGCCCACGGCGTGCGCACCCTGGTCCACGGCCACACCCATCGGCCGGCGCTGCACAAGCTGGTGGTCGATGGCCAGCCGGCACGGCGTATCGTGCTGGGCGACTGGGACCGGCGTGGCTGGGCGTTGCAGGTGGATGAACAGGGTTTCCAGCTGGCCCCGTTCGACTTCTCCTGAAACATCGCGGGTCTCCCCCGCGATGTCTTCACCGGCACTATTGGGCGCTGACCACCCGCCCCTTGTCCCGCTCGCTGATCACATACTGCCGATACTGCGGATCAGCCTTGATCTGCGCCTCGGTGAACGGTATCGGCGCCAGTTGCTTGGCCGCGAAAGCTCGCGTCTGGTCAGCGGCATGCGCCGACGCCCGCTCGCTCGACAGCGAGAAAGCCAGCAGCCCTTGGGCCTGAGGGCCGTGCTCGGTAAAACTGACCACTTGCAGATAGCTCGAACCACTGACCACCAGGCGCTTGCCCGGCCCTACCGGCACACTGACCATCGCGTTGTAGACGCCCAACGCCTGCGGCCCGCCGGGCACCGGCGTGCCATCGGCGGCCTGCTGGATCTGCCCCCAACGCTGGTCGGCGGCGATACCGGCCTCCTTCACCTGCGCCAGCGAGTCCAGCGCCGCTTCGTGCAGCAGCTTGCGCACCGCGGCCTGCTCCACCGCCAGGCCACGAGGCGTGTGCAACGGGTCGGCCGGATCGAACGGCACGCGCCAGCTTTGCGGATGCTCGGCCAACGCGCCTGCGATGTTGATGAAATGAACCAGGCCGATGCCGCTATCCGGATCGGCCTTGCCGGCCCACGCCTGCAGACTGGCACACACCGACTGTATGTCCGCCTCCACGCCCTTGCACCATTGCAACAGGTCCGGCATCAGCAGGCTGGCCTGGTACACCTCGTCATCGAACACCATGTGCTGCAGCTCGGCGCTGCCCAGCTTGCCCTTGCCTTGCAGGCGCTGCAGGGCAAAGCGGCTACGCAGGCCCAGGGGCTGGTCGGCACGGCTGACCAAGGGCGAGAAGCCGGTCAACGGCTGGGCCGGGTTGGCCATCCACGCCGAATCGTTGGCGTGCTGTACATAATCGCGCCGCTCCAGGCTCGGCAGCAGGTTGGCCGGGAAGATCCCTGGCTGGGCCGCCTGCGCATCCACCTTCCATTGACAGGCACTGCGCGAGCCGTCGAGCACCACCAGCGGGCCCGACGCGCCCGGGTTGCTGCACTGCTCCAGCATCCCCTGGTCGACATAGGGCACCACCGACTGATTGAGGTACAAGGCCTGGCCAGCAGCGTCCACTGCCAAGGTGTTGACCCAGGGGATGCCCTGCAGCTCGCCCACCGACGCCTTCAGCGCCTGCAGGCTGTCGGCACGGTTGATCCGGTACCACTGCTGCAATACCCGGGTGTTGTCGAGGTTGGCGTCGCGCAGGCTGTAGGCGGCGTGATTGTCCCAATCCAGACGGCCGGGCCATTGCACCACAGGGCCAAACTTCGACAGGTGAATCGTGCGTTCGACCTGGCTGAGCGTACCGTCCTCACCCTTCACCGTGACCGTTAGCAGCTTGCGCTCCAGCGGCAGCGACTGGCCGTCATACAGGTAGCGGGTGGCGTCCTTGGGGTCCAGTTGCAGGCGGTAGAGGGTGAAGTGCTTGGAGGTGTCGACCGTGTGGGTCCAGGCCAGGTGCCGGTTGAAACCGATATTGACCACCGGCAGGCCCGGCAAGGCCGCGCCCATCACATCCAGTTGCCCGGGGATGGTCAACTGCATCTGGTAGAAACGCAGCCCACCGACCCACGGGAAGTGCGGGTTGGCCAGCAGCAACCCACGGCCATTGGCCGAACGTTCGGCGCCCACGGCCACGGCATTGCTGCCACGCTCGGCGGCGAACTGCGCCTGTCGCGCCAAGGCCACGCTGTAGTCGACCGCCGGGCGCTGCGCCGCCAGCTTGGGTGGCGTCGCGGCGACCACGGCCTCGACGAATTGCCCCACACCGCCCTCGGCCAGCAAGCGCCGGGTCAGCTTGACCAGATCGCGACTGGTGATCGGTCGTAGCCACTCCCCTGCCCCGCACTCGGCCGGCAGCCCCTCGGCCCGTCGTTCACCCAGGGCACGGTTGTAGCCGTTGGCATAACCATCAAGCAGGTCGCGCACCGCCACCGGCTGCGCCTTGAGGAAACTGTCTACCGCCGCAGGCTCGTTGAGCCAGGTAAAGAACAGGTCGCTGGAGAGATTGTCACGCTGCTCGACCGTCTTGCCGTCGGCACCGAAATAGCGGGAGCGCTCGCCATTGACGGTCAGTACTTCGCCAGCCAGCAGGCACAGGTTGTCCTGGGCATAGGCGTAGCCGATGCCGTAGCCCAGGCCGCGCTCGTCCTTGGCCAGGATGTGCGGCACGCCGAAACTGGTGCGCCGGATCTGCGCGGAGGCCTCGCCATCGACCTCGCGCGCCTGCAGGGTCAGGCTGGAAGCGACCAGGGCGGCGGCAAGGCCCAGGCGAAACAGGGGAAGAGGGATCACAGGCACTCCTCGTGCTTATCGGGGTCATCCCGAACAGACGAATGGCCAGATGAAAATTTTACGTTCGACGCGGTGCTGCAACGTTCTCAACAGAACGTGTCAGATTTTTTTCACCGGGGGTTGCAGTTTTGTCGAGCTCAAACGTCTTTAGATGTGAGGCACCCATGATTTCGGGACAGTCCACGAAAAGGAGCATTCACATGTACAACCCGCAACAATCGCTAGCGGCGCAGCCTGCACCCAGCCAGGCCGCCGCCTCCCAGGAGGAACGCGTGGGCAACGAACAGATCCGCGAGCTGCTGCGCGCCTACGGCCTGCGCACCAGCCTGATCCGCCTGAAGGTCATCGACGCCCTGCACACCGCCGGCCGCAATGGCCGCAGCATTGGTGTGCGTGGCGTGCATGCGCAACTCGAGCAGCTGGATATCCCGCTGTCGTTCCTGAGCGTGCGCGAGGTGCTCAAGCGCCTGTGCAGCGAAGGCGTGATCAACCTGGGCAGCGACAAATGCTACAGCCTGAACCCTCAGGCCCGGGCCGTGCTCGAACAACCCGCCTCGCGCTGAGCGCATGGCCGGCAAGGATATGCCGGCCCGCCTGCTTCAGGGTTTCACCTTGCGCCGCAGGATCCCGTTGATCACCACCACGACCACCGCAATGGCGATGGCGACGTACTGGAATGTCTGCTCGCTGATAGTGCCCTGCTTCTGCAGGTAACTTAGGCCAAGCATGATCCCCAGGACCACCAGGATGATCAGGATCGAATATTTCAGGCGCTGCACGTGTGTCATCGGAGGTTCCTTGCGACATCGGGGACATGAGGCTCCAGCGGAGCCGACGCCATGATACCTCGGCCGCTTTCCCCTCGCTGCAGTTCCTGCCGGCTCCCAACGCAGCCATCCCCTCTTTCCTGCCCCTGCCCCACGGAAGCGTCGAGATGCGCCCGTATGTGCATGTCTAGGTAAGCTACCCACTAAGCCATCATGGAACCCTTTCTCTAGATGGTTTGGGGCCTGCAGCGCAGGGGTGAAGGCATTTCCTACCTCAAGGCGTCCAGTTGCCCGCAAACAACAGACAAGGACGACTACAAACCCCGGTCCGCTTCGCGCCTAGCGACCCTTTCCGTCGCTGTTCGAAAATCTGGCCACGCCACGCGGACCTCCCCGTGGCAACCCACGCCGCAGCCCATCGGGACCTCGGCGCCGGCCAAACCCAATGACGGAAGGAACCATTTCGTGGAAATGCCAGACCTGAGCAACATCGACCTCACCCAACTGCCTCAGTCGCTGCAGGCACTGATCGAATGCATCGGTTTGGACAACGCCTACCGGCTGACCCATGCCTTTGGCGGACGCCCCAAGTACATCCCCAAGCATCGCCAACGCACCAAACTGGCCGATGTGCTGCCGTCCGAGGCGCTCGATGCGCTGATCCAGCGCTTCGCCGGCCTTGCCCTGGAGATCCCCAAGTCCGACCACTTCCAGCGCCAGCTGCGCAACCAGCAGATCCAGCGGGAGAGCGCCAGCGGGCTGTCACGCAGCCTGCTCGCCGACAAGTATGGGTTGAGCCTGCGACAGATCGGCAACATCCGTCGACAGGCGTAGCCACGGCAACCTCGAACTACTTTTCGCCGTCCTCGAGTGGTGTGCTCCACAGCACCAGCTCGAGCGCCGCGGCAATCTGGATACGGTGGTCGGCAAAGGGAATGGGCAGCATGTCCTGGGCGCGCTCCAGGCGCCGGAGCAAGGTATTGCGATGCGTACCCAATACTTCGGCGGTCTGGATCAGAAATCGCGCTTGTAGAAGATATCCAGCGAGCTGGCCAGGCCGCTGGCGGCTTCCAGGTAGACCTTCTTGCTGAGCTTGTAGCGCAAGGCAATGGTATTGGCCGGCTCGAACACGCCCACGCCATAGCGCAGGCTCAGGCGCTCGGTGAGGTTGCCGCTGGCCACCACGCTGGTCTTGTTGCCCGTGCCCTGGGTGTCGAGCTGGAAGTCGTCGATGCCCAGGTTCGAGGCCAGGCCGCCAGTCAGACCGGCGCTGCCCATCAACCCCAGCCCCAGCGCCGCCTCGGCGAGCATGTTGCTGTCTTCGCCGGAGCTGTTCAGCGGGCGACCCAATACCAGGTAGGACAACGCCTGCTCCTGGCTCATCGCCGGCTCCGAGAACACCTTGGTGGTCGGCTGCTCGGCGCTGCCGCTCAGGCGAATGCCGGCGATCACGTCGTCGACCTTTCGGATCGCCTCGATGTCCAGGTATGGCTGGTCGATGGGCCCGGCGAACAGCAGCCGCGCGCGGCGAATGGTCAGGCTCTGCCCATACTGCCGATAGCGTCCGTCGGCCAGGCTCAGCTCGCCACGGGTGTCGAGGTTGTCGCCGATATGCACGTGGCCCAGCAGGTTGGCGGTCAGGCCAAAGCCCTTGAACGACAGTTTTTCGCTGCCGACATCGACATCGATGTCCATCGCCACCGCCATCGGCGGCTTGCCCTGTTCGGTCTGGTGGCCCACGATCACCGTATCGTCCGAGACCTTGACCGTCGACGGCGGCAGCTCGCGCACGGTGATCTTGCCCTTGGGCACCTGCACCTTGCCGGTCACCGCCAGTTTGTCGTCCACCAGGCGAATGTTCAGGTCGGGCGCCACTTCCAGCGCCGCGTAGGGCTCGACGCTGACCGGCAGTTGCTGGCCTTGCAGGCGCAGGTCCATGCCCAGCGCCTGGCCCCAGGTCATATGCCCGGTCAGCTGCCCACGCCCTGCTGCGCCACTGCGCCAGTTGCCGTTCAGTTGCACCTGTTCACCGGCGATCAGCGCCTGCAGCGACAGGTCCTCCAGGCTCACCGGCAACTCCGCGCCGCTGACCTCGCCACCGCTCAAGGCCAGGCTGCCATTGACCTGTGGCGCAATCAGGCTGCCGGACAGACGCCCGCTGCCGTTGAGCTGGCCGGCCAGGCGCTCGACCATCGGCAGGAACGGCCGGATGACGGACAGCTCAAGCCCGGCCAGGCGGAAATCACCGGACAACGGCTTGTTGCGGCCCAGCGGATCAAGGCGGGTGTTCACATTCAGCTCACCCAGGCGCTCGCCCCGGAAGTCCAGGCGGGTGTCGACCCGGCGTGGCGCCAGGGTGCTGTCCAGGCGCAGCACCTGATAGGGGAAGTCGACCCAGCGGTCCTTGTCGCGTACCCGCAGGGTGCCGCCGCCGGCATCGACGCGGATGCTGCCCTTGGGGCCGCTGGCCGGGATGTCGAGGTTGATGTCGGCGTTGAGCAGGCCCTGCCAGGCGAAGTCCTTGGGCAGCCACTGCGCCAGGCTGTCCAGCGGGAACTGCTTGAGGTGGTAGCGCAGGCGCGGCTCCGGCGCCAGGCGCTGGTCCTCGCCGCACAGGCTGGCCTGGCCGGAACGCCAGCAATGGGCGCCGAAATCGAGCTGACCGCTGGCCAGGCGCTGCAGGCGCGCCGGGGCCTGCAACTGCCAGTCTTGGCCGCCGGCCTGGATCCGCCCGCTGGCCAGGCGACCACGCCAGTCACCCTTGGCCAAGGCGCCATCCAGCGCCAGGTCGAGCTTGAGTTGCGGGCCGTCGAGGGCCAGGGTGGCAGCCTGCTGGCGAAGATCGCCCTTGCCTTGCACATCAAGACTGCCCAGGGCGGTATCACCCACCCGGATACCGCCGGCCTTGAGCGTCACCTGGCCACGCTGGGCATTGTCCAGCCGGGCATCCAGGTCCAGTCGCTGCACACGGTTGTCGGCCTGGCCCAGCTGTTGCCCCTGCAGGGTCAGGGTGCCTTGCGGCGCGGCCAGGGTGCCGGCCAGGTCCAGACGGCCCTTGGCCTGCCCTTGCAGCTGTGGCCAGAGCTGGCCCAGGCGCGGCAGGTCGAGGTCGATGCGCCCGGCCAGGCGCTGCTGCACGCTGGCGCTGCCATTGATGCGGTTGTCGCCCAACTGCACCGCCAGGCTGCCCAGGGTCCAACGCTCGCCCGCGCCTTCGGCGTCGACCTTGACCAGCGCCGGCTGGCCGCGCAGGCGCCCTTTGAGGTCCAACTGAGCCTTGAGCGTCAGTTGCTCGTGCTTCAATTCGCCCTGGCTGCGCAGCGGGCCGGCCAGGGTGCCGGGCAGCTCCGCCAGCCAGTAGGCCGGGTCCAGGGCCGACAGTTGCAGGTCGACATTCCAGGCCAGGGTGTCGGCGAAACGCACGCCGACACTGCCGACGGCCTTGCCCTGCCCGGCGTTGAGCACCAGCTGTGGCAGGCGTACCTGGCCCAGGTCGCCGTCGAACGGGCTGGCCAGGCTGAAGGCGCCGGCCGGGCCATCCAGGTCGCCGTTGAACACCCCCTTGTAGCTGCCGTCGCGGTACTGCACCTGGGCGTTGAAGCGCTTGAGCGTGACCTGGGGCGCCGTCTCCAGCGGGTACAGGCGCAACCAGGGGAAGTCCAGCCAGTCGAGGCTGGCATCGGCGCTCAGGCCTTGCTGCCAGTCGGCGCTGGCCTGCAGCTTGAGGCGCTGCTGGTCGCTGGCGTTCAGATCCAAGGCATCGAGCCGGGCACCCTTGGCATCGACCTTGCCGGCCAGCACCAGGCCGATCGGCCCTTGCTCGGCGGGCAGCGTGGCCGAGCCGGACAGTTGATACCCCTTGAGCAAGTCACCCTGGGCATCGAGCCGCAGCTGGTCGAGTTGCAGGGTGTCGGGCAGCTCGGCGGCGGGTTTGAAGCTGTCCGCGCGAATGCTCAGGTGGGCCGGCAGGTGCTCGGCCAGGGCCTGGAGCTCACCGCTCAGCCGTGCGTCCAGGTAGCCACTGCTGGTGGCATCGACGGCAAGGGACTTCTGCAACTCGCCCTTGGCGCTCAACGCCAGTTGCCAAGGCTTGCCATCGACCGCGGGCAGTTGCAGCGTACCTTGCAACTGCAGCGGCCAGTCGCCTTGGGGCGTAAGGTCGCCCTGCACGTCCAGGCGCAGGTCGTCGCGGCGCAGTTGCAGGCTGTCCACGCGCAGGCCGCTCGCAGTCCAGTGCGCGGCCAGGCTGAGGTCACCCAGCAGATCGCTGCCATCCAGGCGCAGCTGGCCTACCTTGACCTCGCCCAGCTCGATGGCCAACGGCAGATTCAGCGTCGGCAGTTGCAGCGGGCCGCTATCGGGCTTGTCCTCGCCCGGGGCGAAGGCCATATCGATACGCTCGGCCTGCAGACGCTCGACGCACAAGGTGGCGCGCAGCAGGCAGGCTGGCGACCAGTCCAGTTGCGGGGCCTGCACCTCGACACGGTCTTCGCCCGCCGTCCAGCGCAGTTGGCTGGCCTGCCAACTGCCGCCGAGGCGTCCGGAAAAATCGCTGACTTGCAGCCCCGGCACCAGGCCCAGCACCCAGCGGCTGCCGCCCTGGGTACCCAGCACCAGGCCCAGCGCCAGGACGATCAGCAACAGCAGGCCCAGCAGTGCCAGCAGGATGGGTTTGACTACACGCGTCACAGCTCAGGTCCCATGGAGAAGTGCAAACGAAAACCACCGTCGTCATCCAGGGCGCGGGCCAGGTCCAGGCGCAGCGGCCCCACCGGCGACACCCAGCGCACGCCGATGCCGACGCCGGTCTTGAGGCTGGGCAGTTCCAGCGAATTGAACGAATTGCCCTGGTCGATGAAGGTCGCCAGGCGCCATTTCTCGGCAATCGAGTACTGGTACTCGGCGCTGCCGGCCACCAGGTAACGGCCACCGATGCGGTCGCCCTGGTTGTTCTTCGGCGACAGCGACTGGTAGTCGTAACCACGTACGCTCTGGTCACCACCGGCGAAGAAGCGTAGTGACGGCGGGATGTTCTGCTGGTAGCCATTGGTGGCACTGCCGCCGAACTGCACGCGGCCAAGGAAGCGATGGTTCTGGCCCAGGGTGGTCAGGCCCTTGAGCAGCACGTTGCCGTGGATCAGGTTGGTGTCCGAACCCAGGCCTTCCTTGGCCGCTTGCAGGTCGAACTGCAGGCGGTAGCCATTGTGCGGGTCGATACGGTTGTCGCTGCGCAGGTAGGAAAAACTGACGCCCGGCATCAGCAGGTTGCTCAGCCCCGAGTCGTCGCCCAGGCGATACTCCTCGCGCTGGTACTTGAGTGAAATCACCCGCTGCCAGCCGCTGGGCAGCTTGCTGTGCCACTCCGGGCCGACGGTGAGCAGTTTGCTCAAGGTATCGGTGCCGGAAATCTCCTCGTTCTGGTAGCCGCCGGCGAAGCGCAGCTTGTCGGTGAGCGGCGGGTCCAGCGGAACGTCGTACCACAAGCCGACGTTCTGCCGGGGCGCCGACAGCTCGGTTTCCCAGCCGTAGCTGTGCCCTTGCGGGTTGACCCAGTGGCGGGTCCAGTTGGCCTTGCCGCGCGGGCCGACGTCGGTGGAGAAACCCAGGCCCAGGCCGAGGGTGCGTGGCTTGCGGGTGTCGAGGTGGACGTCCACCGGAATGTCCTCGCCGACTGCGGCGGTGGGCGCGGCGTCCACGCGCACGCTGTCGAAGTACCCGCTGGACTGCAGGTCGTTGTTGAGTTCGGCGATCAGTTCCGAGTCGTACGGGGTGCCGGGCTTGAACCCCACCATGCGCTGCAGCAGGTCGTTGTCCAGCGGCGCATCGCCACCGAAGCTCACCGCGCCAAGGCGGTAGCGCGGGCCGCTCTGGTAGACCAGTTCGATGTCGGCCACACCGGCCTGCGGATCGACCGCCAGGCGCTGGCGCTCGAAGCGCCCGGCGAAGAAGCCGTAGCGTGAGGCCTGGTTCTGGATCAGCCGCTTGGCGTCCTCGTAGGTGCCATGGTTGAGCTGCTCGCCCGGACGCAGCGCCTTGCTGTCGGGAATACGGAACACCCTGAGCTCGCTGGCCGGCCCTTCGATACGCACGGTCACGTTGCGCAGGCGAATCGGTTCGCCGGGCTCGACTTGGATGATCAGTTGCGGTGGCTTGTCTTTTTCGGCCGGTGCCTTGACCTCGGTCTCGACCCGCGCCTGGTAATAGCCCAGGGCCTGGGCCGCCTTGCGCGCCTGCTCCTCGGCGCCCCGGCTGAAGCGCAGCAAGGCCTCTTCGTCGCGATCACCCAGGCTGCCGATATACCCTTCGATATTGGACTTGAGCGCCTTGTTGGCGGGTTTGACCCGCACCAGCAATTCGCTCTGCGCCCATGCCATGGAGCTGGCGGCCAGCAACAGCAGGCCCCAGCCAAGTCTTCCTGAATACGTCATGCGCGGCATGCTACCAGAGCGCAACGGCCAAGGGGCTTTCAGAAAACGCCTGTCACAGGTTCGCTACCCTCGACGAGCGCGGGTTGGGATGGAAGAACACCCGCTCACGGATCGGCCCCACGGCGATCTCGCCGATCTCTTCATAACCCTGGCGCTGGTAGAACGCCAGGTAGTGCGCATTGCCGGTGTCCAGCACCACGCCCTCGGTACCGGCGTCCTCGGCGCACCAGTCATGCACGGCCTGCAGCAGTTGCTCGCCGTAGTGCTGGCCCTGGAACTGCGGATGCACGCCCAACAGCGGCAGCACATGCACCTTGTCCCCCGGCAGGCAACCGGCCAGCGCGGCCTGGTAATCCAGGTAGCGGCGGGTGCAGCGCAGGCCGGTGCCGAGGATCATGCGCAGGCGCCAGGCCCAACTGTCGGCCACGCCGAGCCGGCGTTGCGGCGGCACGATCAGCGCCAGACCGATCAGGCGATCCTCCAGCAACAGGCCGATCGCCGGCAATTGCAGATAAAAGTGCTGGCGCACCCACTCGCGCACCATCACCCGCAGGCGGCGCTCGTACCCGGGGCGCTGGGCCTCGAACAGCCAGGCGAAGGTCGGTTCGTGGCGGTAGGCATGGTAGAGCAGCGAACGCGCCTCGCGGGCGTAGCCGGCGTCGAGCAGGCAGATCCGGGCCGGGGCGGCGATGTCGTCGGGCATTGCGGGCAGTCCTCCTGGAATGGGCGTACAGGGCCTTGGAGCCAGATTCCGGCGCTGGGTTCACCTCCTCCAGCACGTTAGCAGCGCCCGCAGCGCGGCGCCATGCTGGCCGTGGCCGGCGATGTCGGCTAGCATCCGTGGCTTTTACCAGGATCGTCTTTCCATGAAGATCGTCTCGTTCAACATCAACGGCCTGCGCGCCCGCCCGCACCAGCTGGCGGCGCTGATCGACAAACACCAGCCGGACGTGATCGGCCTGCAGGAAACCAAGGTCAGCGACGATCAGTTCCCGTTGGCCGACGTCGAGGCACTCGGCTACCACGTGCACTACCACGGCCAGAAGGGCCACTATGGCGTCGCCCTGCTCTCGCGGGAAAAACCGCTGTCACTGTCCAAGGGCTTCGCCAGTGACGAGGAGGACGCCCAGCGCCGCTTCATCTGGGGCACCTTCGCCGATGCCGACGGCACGCCGATCACCATCATGAACGGCTACTTCCCCCAAGGTGAAAGCCGCGACCACCCCACCAAGTTCCCGGCCAAGCAGCGCTTCTACAGCGACCTGCAGGCCCTGCTCGAAGGGCAGTTCAAGAATGACCAGCCTGTGGTGGTGATGGGCGACCTGAACATTTCGCCCCAGGACTGCGATATCGGCATCGGCCCGGACAACGCCAAGCGCTGGCTTAAGACCGGCAAGTGCAGCTTCCTGCCCGAAGAGCGCGAGTGGATGGAGCGTCTCAAGGGCTGGGGCCTGGTCGACAGCTTCCGCCACCTGTACCCGGACGTGGCCGACCGCTTCAGCTGGTTCGACTACCGCAGCCGCGGTTTCGAGGACGAGCCCAAGCGCGGCCTGCGCATCGACCTGATCATGGCCTCCCATGGGCTGCTGCCGCGAGTCAGGGCCGCCGGGGTCGACTATGAGCTGCGGGGGATGGAAAAGCCTTCGGACCATGCGCCGATCTGGCTTGAGTTGGGCTGATTGCGTACGGGCTGCGCGATTACAGGCGCAGCCCTACCACACCTGGATACAAATCCCCCTTAAACATCGCCTCGTTCAGTTCGTCCAACAGCACGAACTCCCGCTGTCTGCCCAGCAACCCTGAACAAGGCTTCCCCATGACCGCACCCCTGAACCGCCTCACCCTGGCCGCCCTGCTGGTCGCCTGCAGCCTGCCGGCCCTGGCCGCGGCGCCCGCGCACAAACCTGGCAGCGTGTTCCGCGACTGCGCCAAGACCTGCCCGGAAATGGTGGTGCTGCCCGCCGGCAGCTTCATGATGGGCACCCCGGATGACGAAAAAGGCCGCCAGGACGACGAAGGCCCGCTGCACCAGGTCACGTTCAACAAAGCCTTTGCCGTCAGCCAGTACCAGATCACCAACGGGGAGTGGAAGGCCTACCTCAAGGCCACCGGCTACAAGGTCCCCAACGGCGATACCCGCCCGGGCCGCGAGTGCATCGCCGGCGTGCCGCGCTACCAGCAAGGCGACCGCCAGCCCGCCGTGTGCCTGAACTTCCACGAAGCCGAGGCCTATGCCGCTTGGCTGTCGAAGAAGACCGGCAAGGTCTACAAGGTGCTCAGCGAATCCCAGCGTGAGTACGCCGTGCGCGGCGGCAGCACCGGGCCGTTCCCCTTCCCGCTCGATGACAACGACGAGCAGAAGTACCAGATTTCCAAGCACGCCAACACCTACGGCCCTACCGACGGGTTCTCCTTCACCTCGCCGGTCGGCAGCTTCCCGCCCAATGCCTTCGGCATCTATGACGGCCACGGCAACGTCTACGAATGGACCCGCGACTGCTACGTCGACAGCTACGCCAGCGCCCCCACCGACGGCAGCCCGCAGACCAACAGCAGCGAATGCGAGGATCGCCGGGTGATCCGCGGCAACGACTACACCGAGGCGCCGATCTTCTCGCGCTCGGGCAACCGCAACGAGCGCAGCTCCACCCTGCGCGGCGACTGGATCGGTTTCCGCGTCGCCCGCGAGCTGTAAGCCCTGCCCCGCCCCGGCGCCCTCGGCGCCGGGCGACTAAATCCGCGCAAAACCCTCTCGTCTACCAAGATCAGGACCTGCTCCTGCCCGGCGCCAACGAATACTCACGAGATGCCCCCATGACGCTCAAGACACCCAGCCTCGCCCAGGAAACCCTGCGCATACTCAAGCCGTTCTGGATGCTGGTCGCGCTTTCGGCGGCCCTTGGCGTGGTCAGCGGCCTGAGCGTCACCGCCCTGCTGGCCACCATCAACAGCGCAATGAATGCCGCCGGCGGGCCGGACACCCATACCGCCCTGCTGTTCGGCGGCCTGTGCGTGCTGACCCTGGCCTGCTCCACCGGTTCGAACCTGCTGACCAACTACGTGGGCCAGAAGGTGGTGGCGCGGCTGCGCCGCGAATTGTCCGCCAAGGTGCTGGTGGCGCCGATCGCGCAACTGGAGCGCTACCGTGCCCACCGCCTGATCCCGGTGCTGCTCAACGATGTCAGTACCATCAGCGCCTTCGCCCTGTCCGTGGCGCCGATGGTCATCGCCTTCACCGTCACCCTCGGCTGCCTGGCCTACCTGGCGCTGTTGTCCTGGCAGATCCTGCTGATCACCGCCCTGACCGTGGTGATCGGCACGGGCGCGCAGTTCCTCGCCCACCGCTTCGGCATGAAGAACATCCTCACCGCCCGCAACGGCGAGGACGAGCTGCAGAAGCACTACCAGGCCCTCTCCGGCGGCGCCAAGGAACTGCGCATCCAGCGCAAGCGCCGCCAGCACATGCATGACCAGCTGATCCACGACGCCACCGAGCGCATCTGCAAGGCCAACATCCGCGCGGCGAACATCTTCGTCAGCGCCGAGACCTTCGGCTCGATGCTGTTCTTCGCCGTCATCGGCGTGGCCATCGCCTTCCAGGCGCTGTGGCCGAGCACCGAGCGCACCGTGCTCGGCGGCTTCGTACTGGTGATGCTGTACATGAAGGGGCCGTTGGAGCAATTGATCACCAACCTGCCGAGCATCAGCCGCGCGCAGATCGCCCTGCGTCGTATCGCCGAGCTGTCGGCGCGCTTCTCGTCGCCCGAGCCGCACCTGCTGGTGAGCGATCGTGCCCCGGCCGTGTCCAGCGTCGAGTCGATCGAGCTGCGCCAACTGCGCTACGACTACCCGCAGGTCGAGGGCAGCCAGCCGTTCCACCTGGGGCCGGTGAACCTGAGCATCCGCCAGGGCGACATCGTCTTCATCGTCGGCGAGAACGGCTGCGGCAAGACCACCCTGATCAAGCTGCTGCTGGGCCTGTACAGCCCGCAACAGGGCGAAGTGCGCCTCAATGGCGAAACGGTCACCCCGCAGCGCCTGGACGACTACCGCCAGCTGTTCACCACTATCTTCGCCGACTACTACCTGTTCGACGAGCCGCTGCCCGGCCAGGCCGAGCTGCCGCCCGAGGCCGGCAAGTACCTCGAGCGCCTGGATATCGCCCACAAGGTGAGCATCCGCGACGGCAGCTTCACCACCACCGACCTGTCCACCGGCCAGCGCAAGCGCCTGGCGCTGATCAATGCCTGGCTCGACCAGCGCCCGGTGCTGGTGTTCGATGAATGGGCCGCCGACCAGGACCCGGCCTTCCGCCGCGTGTTCTACACCGAGCTGTTGCCGGAACTGAAACAGCAGGGCAAGACCATCATCGTCATCTCCCACGACGACCGCTACTTCCCAGTGGCCGACCAACTGGTGCGCATGCACGGCGGCCAGATCGTCGTCGAGCGCAACCAGGAACCCGCCCTGCCCGCCTGACCCCGCCTTACGGGCGGTGGTCCTCGCCACCGCCCGCACGTTGTAAATTCCCCGCCGCTCCGCTCGTTCCCCTATAGCCGCACGCTGAATCACCCCTGCCTACAGGGAAGTCACAGGTCAGGCCCCTGCCAACCGAAAATATTTTTCCGGTTTTGGCATGCGCATGCGTCCTACTCGCAACGGAATAATTTTCATTTACTTTGCGTACCTTGAGCCAGAGCATAAAAATGCCACTACCAGCCAACACACTGACCCCCTTGAGCAAGGCGCTGATGCTGCGCCGGATGCTGCGTTCCTCGCCGGCCATGGCCACCCTCGGCCTCGCCCTGTCCCTGCCGCTCGCCGCCCAGGTGCAAGCCCAGGAGCAGGACTTCGACATCCCTGCACAATCGCTGAGCAGCGCGCTGCAAGAGCTGGGCCGCCAGGGCAATCTGCAGGTGCTGTTCAGCCCGGAAACCGTACAGGGCCTGCGCAGCAGCCCGGTCAAGGGCCGCTTCTCGCCAACCCAGGCAGCTGGGGAGCTGCTGAAGAACAGCGGGATTCGCTACAGCGTGCAGGACAACACCCTGATCATCAGCGGCGCGGCTGAATCCGGCTCGGCCATGACCCTGGACGCCACCACCATCAATGGCCAGGTGCTGGGTGCCACCACCGAAGGAAGCAACTCCTACACCACCGGCGCGGTGACCATCGGCAAGACCGCGCAATCGCTGCGCGAGACCCCACAGTCGGTCACCGTGGTCACGCGCAAGCTGATGGACGACAAGAACCTGGTCTCGCTGGACCAGGTGATGGCCCAGACCACCGGTATCACCCGCGCCAACCGCGGCTATGGCAACCACCACTTCAGCTCCCGTGGCTTCGACCTCACCGACGAAAGCTACATGGTCGACGGCGTGCCCGGCCAGGCCTACGCCTACACCGGCTGGATGACCCCGGACATGGCGATCTTCGACCGCGTCGAAGTGCTGCGCGGCGCCTCCGGCCTGCTGGTGGGCGCGGGCAACCCGGGCGGCGCGGTGAACCTGGTGCGCAAGCGCCCGACCGCCGACCCGCGTTTTTCCGTCATCACCCGCGCCGGCTCCTGGGACAACTACCGCCTGGACCTGGATGCCAGCGGCCGCCTCAACCCCCAGGGCACCCTGCGCGGACGCATGGTCGCCTCCTATGAGGACCGTGGCTACTTCACCGATGTCACCAAGTCCAAGCGGCCGCTGCTGTACGGTATCGTCGAGGCCGACCTCAACGATGCCACCACCGTCGCTGTCGGACTGCGCCGCCAGACCTCGCGCATCGACGGCTACAGCGTGCTGGGTATCCCCAACAACCCCGACGGCAGCAACCCGCACCTGAAGCGCTCGACCTACCTCGGGCAGGACTGGACCAAGTTGCAGACCAACATGGACGAGGTGTTCGCCGACCTCACCCATCGATTCAACGACAACTGGACCGGCAAGCTGGCGCTGTCTCACTCCGAAGGCGGTTACAACCGCAGCGCCATCGAGTGGGGCGTGAATGACACGCTGGAGTACGGCGCCCCAGGTGGTCCAGTGGTCAAGGACGTCAGCTATCACAAGTTCGATGTCACCTCCAACGCCGTCGACGGCCACTTGGATGGCACCTTCGAAGCGTTTGGCCTGACTCACCAGCTCACCCTGGGTGCCAACTGGTCCAAGCGCAAGATGAACGACAAGGACGCCACGGAGTTCTTGCCCACCCCTATTCCTCTCGATGTGTTTGATCCCAGCCACAGCAATATTCCTGAGCTGGCGCGCCAGGGATGGGACTCCAAGAACGACACCATCGACACCCGCTACGGCACCTACCTGAGCGCCCGCCTGCACGCCACCGAAGACCTGAGCTTCGTCCTCGGTGGTCGCCTGAGCTGGTACAAGAACGAAGCCTGGAACGGTCCGAAGGTGACCACCAGCCGGCAGGACGAGGAATTCACACCCTTCGTCGGTGCGATCTACGACCTGAACGACCAGTGGTCCTGGTACGCCAGCTACGCCGACATCTTCCTGCCGCAGTCCAACTACCGCACCGTCAGCGGCAGCGTGCTCGACCCGTCGATCGGTTCGAACTACGAGACCGGGATCAAGGGCGAGCTGTTCGACAAACGCCTGAACGTGTCCTTCGCAGTCTTCTACATCGAGCAGGAAGACGTGGCCCAACAGGACGCCGCCAACCGTGGCAAGTGCCCGACCGATCCGGCCGGCCGCTGCTGGGTCAACGGCGACGGCATCAACCGCAGCAAGGGCTTCGAAGCCGAGGCCACCGGCGAACTGCTGCCGGGCCTGCAAGTGGCGGCTGGCTACACCTACAACACCACCAGCTCGTCCGAAGGCGGCCCGATCTCGGCGCAGACCCCGAAACACATGGTGCGCGTGAACACCAACTACACCTTCCCGGGCGAGTGGAACCGCCTGAGCGTCGGTGGTGGCGTTTCGGCGCAGAACTCCTACGTCGATGCCTACAACGAGGCGTACAACAGCGGCCGGGCGATCTTCGACGCGCGTGCCGCCTACAAGCTCGACGAGCACTGGACCGTGGGCGTGGACGTCGAGAACCTGTTCGACCGCAAGTACTTCGACTCGATGGGCTACTGGACCCGCGGCACCACCTACGGTACTCCGCGTAGCTACATGTTCACCCTGCGCGGCGACTTCTAACCCCCGCGCGGCAGAGACCGGCGCCCTCTCTCAAGAGGGCGCTGTGTTTTCAGCGGCATCCAACGCCCTGTTGTCTTTCCCCCCGCCCCACCGCACACTCGACCCCGCCAGCCAGGAAGCGGAGTCCGCAGTGCCCACGCCACGCCAATTCAGCAAGAAGACCAGCACCAGCAACATGCTGCGGCTCAAGTCCGGCGATGCCGGCGACCAGCGCCCCTATCGCGTCGACTTCGTCCTGCTCGAACACTTCTCCATGGCCAGTTTCACCGTGGCGATGGACGTGCTGGTCACCGCCAACCTGCTGCGCGCCGACAGTTTCACCTCCACCCCGCTGTCACTGGGCGGCGATCGCGTGCTCAGCGACCTGGGCCTGGAACTGATCGCCAGCCCGCTCGACCCCCGCAGCCTGCACGACCTCGACCTGTTGGTGGTGTGCGGCGGCCTGCGCACGCCATTGAAGTACCCCGACCTCGACCGCCTGCTGGGTGACTGCGCCAGCCACGGCATGACCCTCGGCGGGCTGTGGAACGGCGCCTGGTTCCTCGGCCGCGCCGGGGTGCTCGACGACTACGGCTGCAGCGTGCACCCCGAGCAGCGCGCCAGCCTGGCCGAGATCAGTCCGCAGACGCGCATCACCCCGGCCAGCTTCACCCTGGACCGCGACCGCCTGAGCGCCGCCAGCCCCAATGGCGCCATGGAGCTGATGCTCGGCCTGGTACGGCGTCTGTACGGCGATGCCCTGGCCGAAGGCGTGGAAGAGATCCTGTCGTTCTCCGGCGCGCGCTATCGCCAGGTCGGGCCCGGGGCGAAGAAATCCATGAGCCTGCACCTGCGCACCATCGTCGAACTGATGGAGAACAACCTCGAGGAAACCCTGAGCCTCGACCAGCTGGCCGCCTACTCCGGTCGCTCGCGGCGGCAGATCGACCGTTTGTTCCAGGCCCAGCTGGGTACCTCGCCCAGGCGCTACTACATGGAACTGCGCATCACCAAGAGCCGGCGGCTATTGCAGTATTCGGACCTGTCGGTGATGGAGGTGGCGGTGGCCTGCGGCTTTGTTTCGGTATCGCATTTCAGCAAGTGCTATGCGGCGTACTTCGGCTATCCGCCGTCGCGGGAGCAGCGGCTCGGCGAATGATGCTGCCTGGGCGGGCCCTATCGCGGGGCAAGCTCGCGCAGGTTGCTAGACGGCGGTCGTGGGAGCGGGCTTGCCCCGCGATAGGGCCGGAACGGACAACGGATCAGCCCTGCTCATCGAGCAATGCCTGGATCACCCGCTCCTGCCCCGCATAATCGCCTTCGCCAAAGTGCACATGGCGCACCTGCCCCTTGCGGTCGACGAAGTAGTGCGCCGGCCAGAACTGGTTGCCCCAGGCGTTCCAGATCCGGTAGCCGTTATCCACCGCCACCGGATAGGCGATGCCCAGTTGCTGCACCTGCGCCCGAACACTGTCGATGTCATGCTCGTAGTCGTACTCCGGCGTGTGCACCCCGACCACCACCAGCCCCTGCGCGCTGTAGCGCCGCGCCCAGTCGTTGACATGCGGCAGGCTGCGTCGGCAGTTGATGCAGTCATAGGTCCAGAAATCCACCAGCACCACCTTGCCCTCGAGGGCCGGGCCGTCCAGCGGCGGCGAGTTGAGCCACTGCTCGGCCCCGGCCAGCGAAGGCATGGGGCCATAGCTGTCGCGGGCCAGCAGGTGGCCGGCCAGGCCCAGCCCGAGCAGGGCCAGGGCCACGCCGCCGGCCTTGAGCAGGCGGCGCTTGCCGCGCGCCTCAGTTGTCATGGCAGCCACTGGTGGCGTAGGAGCGGTACTCGACGCTCTGCGGCTTGCCCTGGGAGTCGAGGTAGTCCATGCGGGTGTTGACCACGCCGCAGGTGTCACTGCGGTCATCCTTCACTGACAGCACCTTCTTCACATCCAGCTTGTCGCCGTAGCGGTACTGCATCACGCTGGCCTCGTTGAGCGAGGTGCTGCTGGCCTGGGCGGTGATGGCGCCGAGACCGAGGGCGGCGAACAGGGCGGCGCTGGCGAGGGTCTTGATAGTCATGGTGGTTCTCCTGATGCGAGGTCTTGGCATTGGGGAGGCGTCGCTCCCCGGTAAGGCCATTTCACTCCCGCCAGGTATCCCGCTTGTGTCCGCCCAGGCTGTGAAGTGCTTGCTCCTGTATCCACGGCAGCGCCAGATACACTGCAATACAAAGCGTGGCAGGCAAGCCCGGATTCGCTCGGTACACTGCGCCCAACCCTCACCTACAAGGACACCCCGATGGAGCATGTCGATCACATTCTGGTCGTCGACGACGACCGCGAAATCCGCGAGCTGGTCGGCAACTACCTGAAGAAGAACGGCCTGCGCACCAGCATCGTCGCCGATGGCCGGCAGATGCGCGCCTTCCTGGAAAACAACACGGTCGACCTGATCGTCCTCGACATCATGATGCCCGGCGACGACGGCCTGCTGCTGTGCCGCGAACTGCGCGCCGGCAAGCACCGCAACACGCCGGTGCTGATGCTGACCGCTCGCAACGACGAGACCGACCGCATCATCGGCCTGGAAATGGGCGCCGACGACTACCTGACCAAGCCGTTCTCCGCCCGCGAGCTGCTGGCGCGGATCAACGCCGTGCTGCGCCGCACACGCATGCTGCCGCCCAACCTGACCATCAGCGAAAGCGGTCGCCTGATCGCCTTCGGCCCCTGGCGCCTGGACACCACCGCCCGCCACCTGCTCGACAGCGAAGGCACCCTGGTGGCGCTATCCGGCGCCGAGTACCGCCTGCTGCGGGTATTCCTCGACCACCCGCAGCGGGTGCTCAGCCGTGAACAGCTGCTCAACCTGACCCAGGGCCGCGAGGCGGACATCTTCGACCGCTCCATCGACCTGCTGGTCAGCCGCCTGCGCCAACGCCTGGGCGACGACGCCCGCGAGCCCACCTGCATCAAGACCGTGCGCAGCGAAGGCTATGTGTTTTCGCTGCCGGTGCAGCTGCTGGAGTCGCCGGCATGAAGTGGCCGCGTACCCTGGCCTCGCGCCTGGCGCTGATCTTTTTCACAGGATTGGTGCTGGCCTATGGCCTGTCATTCAGCCTGCAGGCGTACGAGCGCTATGTCAGCAGCCGCTCGATGATGCTCAGCAACCTGGAGCTGGACGTGTCGACCTCGGTCGCCATCCTCGACCGCCTGCCCGCCGCCGAGCGCCCGGCCTGGCTGTCGCGCCTGGAACGGCGCACCTACCGCTACCGACTGGACGAGGGGCTGTCCGGCGAAGCCATGCCCAGCGAGAACCCGCCGATGGCCGCCGACTCGATCGTCAAGGCCATCGGCGACCGCTACCGCCTGACCTTCCAGGAAATCCCCGGCCCCAATGCGCATTTCCAGGCCCACCTGCGCCTGGCCGACGGCGCGCCGCTGACCATCGACGTCACCCCGGCACCGGTACCGGTGGCCACCTGGCTGCCGGTGGTGCTGCTGATCCAGCTGGCGGTGCTGCTGGCCTGCACCTGGCTCGCCGTGCGCCTGGCCATCGGCCCGCTGACCCGGCTGGTCCAGGCCGTGGACGACCTTGACCCGAACAGTCCCGGTCCGTTGCTCGACGAAAGCGGCCCGCGCGAGGTGCGCTACGCCGCCGTGGCCTTCAATGCGCTGCAGGCGCGCATCGCCGCCTACCTCAAGGAGCGCATGCAATTGCTGGCCGCCATCTCCCACGACCTGCAGACGCCGATCACGCGCATGAAGCTGCGGGTCGAACAGATGGACGACGGGCTGGAAAAGGACAAGCTGTGGCACGACCTCGACGCCATGGAGCACCTGGTGCGCGAGGGCGTGGCCTATGCCCGCAGCATGGACAGCGGCACCGAGGCGCCGTGCCGGGTCAACCTCGACGCCTTTCTCGACAGCCTGGTGTTCGACTACCAGGACAGCGGCGCGCAGGTGAATCGCAGCGGCAGCGCCCAGGCCACCCTGGAAACCCGCCCCCACGCCTTGCGCCGGGTGCTGGTGAACCTGGTGGACAATGCGCTGAAGTTTTCCGGCGCCGCGCAGCTGGAAGTCGGCTGCGAGAACGGCGTGACGCTGATCCGCGTGCTCGACGATGGCCCCGGTATCCCCGAGGCGGAACTCGATGACGTGCTCAAGCCGTTCTACCGGGTCGAAAGCTCGCGCAACCGCAGCACCGGCGGCACCGGGCTGGGGCTGGCGATCGCCCAGCAACTGACCCAGGCCATGGGCGGCAGCCTGACCTTGCGCAACCGCGCCGAAGGCGGACTGTGCGCGCAGGTCGAGTTGCGTTGAAGTAAAGGGCAAGCCCGCTGCTCAAGCCTGTGGGCTTGCCCTTTGACGCGGCCAGCAAAGGCGACAACAAAGCAAGATCGTTCAAGCCACCTCCGGCCCCCTCTGGCATGCTTGTCTGCCCTGTCGATTCGTTGCCGCTTCCATGCCCAGCCCACCCCTCGCCCGCCAAGCGTTCCTCCACGGCGCCATCGCCATCCTGCCGCTGTCCGTGGCCGTTGCCCCCTGGGGCCTGCTCGCCGGCAGCATGGCCATCGAAGCCAACCTCAGCGCCTGGCAAGGCCAGGGCCTGTCGGCCATCGTCTTCGCCGGTGCCGCGCAACTGGTGGCCATCGGCATGCTCAAGGGTGGCGCCAACCTGTTCTCGATCCTGCTCACCACCCTGCTGCTGACCTCCCAGCACCTGCTCTACGGGCTGTCGATGCGCCCGGTGCTGTCGGGGCTGCCGACCCGCTGGCGGTTGGGCCTGGGCTTCCTGCTCACCGATGAGTTCTTCGCCCTCACCAGCCACCACGACCAGCAGCAGTTCAACCGCTGGTACGCCTTGGGCGTGGGCCTGACCTTCTACGTGGCGTGGAACCTGTTCACCCTGGCCGGCATTGTCCTCGGCCAGAACATCCCGCACCTGGATCAGCTGGGCCTGGACTTCTCCATCGTCGCCACCTTCGTCGCACTGATCGCGCCGCTGGTACGCAACCTGCCGACCGTGGTGTGCGTGGCGGTGTCGCTGTTCTGCTCGGTGCTGTTCAGTTACTGGCACTGGGAGACCGCCCTGGTCGCCGCCGGCCTGCTGGGCATGACCGCCGGTTTCGTCTGCCAGAAGTTCTCCGGAGGCCGCCCATGATCTGGCTGCTGATCTTCGCCATGGGCGCGGTGGTGTTCCTCAACCGCTACGCCTTCCTCGAACCGCGCCTACCCCTGCGCCTGAGCTCCAACGCGCGGCAGTTCCTCGGTTTTGCCGTGCCCGGCATGCTCACCGCGATCTGCGGGCCGATCATCTTCCTGCCCGGGCACCAGCTCGACCTGAGCCCGCTGAACCCCTATCTGCTCGGTTCACTGGTTGCCATCGCCCTGGTGCTGTTGACCCGCAGCGTATTGCTGAGCATGCTGGCGAGCATGCTGATCTTCTTCCTCCTGCGCAGCTGGCTGGCATGACCACGCCCCTGCGTGAACAGGCCCACCTGTGGCAGGCGCCCGCCCTGGGCGATGTCGAGATGCTGCACGCCCGCTATATCCAGCAGCGTTTTGCCCCGCACGTGCACGAAGGCTATGTGTTCACCGTGATCGAGTCCGGCGCCCAGCGCTTCTGGCACCGAGGCAGCGAGCACCTGGCGCCGGTGGGCAGCATGGTGCTGATCAACCCCGACGAGCTGCACACTGGCGCCACCGCCCACGAGGCCGGCTGGCGCTACCGTGGCTTTTACCCCGAGCACGAACGGGTCACCGGCGTGCTCGACGAACTGGAACTGGGCCGCCATGGCCTGCCCCGGTTCAAGGACAGCGTGATCCAGGACCCGGCCCTGGCCGCCACGTTCAGCCACCTGCACCGGCTTTCGGAGTCCTGTGCCAGCGCCCTGGAGCAACAGACCGCCTGGCGCCAGGCCGTGCTGGCACTGGTGCAGCGCCATGGCCATTGCGCCGAACCCGTCGCCCCCGGCAACGAACCGCTGGCCGTGGCCCGCGCCCGCGAGCTGCTGGAGAGCCAGCTGGCCGATCCGCCGTCGCTGGAGGCCTTGGCGGCCGCGGTGAACCTATCGCCGTTCCACTTCGCCCGGGTATTCCGCCAGGCCACCGGCCTGCCGCCGCATGCCTGGCTCAAGCAGCGCCGCCTGGCACGCGCCCGGGAACTGCTCAAACGCGGCCAAGCCGTCCTCGAAGTCGCCTTTACCCTGGGTTTTGCCGACCAGAGCCATCTGAGCCGGCAGTTCAAGCAGGCCTATGGAGTCAGCCCGGGGGTTTATCGGCGAGCCTGGCTGGGCTAGACCCAGATACCTATACTCCCTTGCAGACGATCACCCGCTTAACTGAACGGAGCGCCAAAGCCTGATACTGCGCCAAGCTACTTACTGGCCTCTAGCGCCACGAGCAGGTATTCGATTACAGCTGTTTCCGAAATTTTTCAACCCAGTAGAAGGCATATTCCTGCTCGCCCATGAATGGGCTAAAATCTGCATCCTTACCGGCCGAGGTGACCATTTCAAAACTCAAAGTACTATGAGCGGGCTTACCTATCTTCAATTGGTTAATATAAATACCCTTAACGACCCCGCGAGCAGTATGTTCACGCAATACTTCATAATTATTCGTAGCAACTGCCAAGACTGCACCGGGCTCCCCCTTTTGCGCATATCCCGAAGCGCCCACAAAAGTATCTGTAACAAAAAAGCTATTACTAGACTCTTTTATCCCACTGCGCATGATGCTTATTGCATTTTCCTTGCTTGTGCCATGATACCCAAAGAATACTCCTTTAGACCTACGCGGAGTGGCAATGGCGGCAGAAGTAGTAATGGCGACAGCGGTAACAATGGCAGCATTAATGGCTGTGGCTGTGGCTGTGGCTGTGGCTGTGGCTGTGGCTGTGGCTGTGGCTGTGGCTGTGGCGTCGTTCTTTATTTTTCTAGAGAATAATTTCCCCAAAAACTTCAACACACCATGACCCGAAGGATCAATATGATTAACAGGGTCGCACCCGCAATAACTGTAGGCATTTATCCAACCTACCCCCCAAGGGCTCTCACTGTCCGCCGACAGAAATCGCATGAGTGTCGTGCTGTAGCAACGGTAACCGTTACCTAGAGAGTAAACATGCTCCATTTTCTTCAAAGCAATTTCAGCATTATACCTCAGAACAGGAGAAGACCCGAGTCTAAAAGCATCAAAACCATACGGCATGTAACTCACCGCATAACTTTCTTTTAGCGCACAACCGATCATTGATGAACCCTGCACATCAGAGCCAAGCAAAACTGATATGCGGTTATCTTGGATAAACGCCTCCATGTAACCTCCTGGGAAATTTGCCGAGCACTTAATATCTACTTGCTTTCGATGGACGGCAACTGGCAAAAATGATAGGCGTATATACATCAGCATAGAGCTGAAATTCGGCAAATAACAGATGTCTTGCATTAGACCGAAGAGGGTGTGGTCAGCGAATACAACTACAGGGCCCGCATTGCCGCTGATCGCCATTGCCATCTGCGGCCCACGACTAGCCTGTGCGGGCTGTGACCGCTGCTACACTCACAAGGCTGAACGGAGGAACCCGCCATGTCCGAACGAGAAATCACCACGCTCCTGTCGCTGATGAGCCAGCGTCAGGCCTGCCTGAGCAGCGCCTGCAAGGAGATCGCCGACTGGATCGACCGCCAGGGCGACGTGCCCGCCGCCGGCAAGATCCGCGCCAGCCTCAAGGCACTCGAGGCCGAAGACGCCCAGGTGCGCAAGACGCTGACCTCGCTGAACATCGAACGGCCGCTGCCACGTTTTCGTAGCTGACCGCTGACAACCATCGCGAGGGAGCAGGCTCGTCGGAGCGCCGCATCGCCCGCGATGGGTGCTGCATCAGTGGTTCATGTGCATATGGTCGTGGCCAGCGCCGGCCTCGGCGTTGAGCGCACGCACCGGAGCCTGCACCTGCAGGGTTTCCTTCGCGCCCTTGGCATCCTCGATGGTCAGGGTCAGCGGCACCTGCTCACCCTCCTTCACCTGCTGGTTCAGGCCCATCAACATCACGTGGAAGCCGTTCGGGTCCAGCTTCACCGCCTTGCCGGCCGGCAACTCGACCGCCTTCACTTCACGCATGCCCATCACGTCGCCGTTCATGGTCATCTCGTGCACCTGCACGGTCTTGGCCACGGGCGAGGCAACGCTGACCAGCTTGCTGTCGCTGCTGGCAGTCAGGGTCATGAAGGCCCCGGTGGCATGCTGGTGCGGCACGCTGGCGCGTACCCAGGCGTCGCTTACGGTGGTCTGGGCCAGGGCCGGCAGAGCCAGGCTCATCAGTGCCAGGGCGGCCAGGCCGCGCTTGATCGGTTGCATCGACATTCAGCAGATCTCCATCAGGGTGACCAGGTCTTCGGCGCATTCCTGGGCGTTCAGGGAATGGCCCAGGCTCAGGCGCAGGGTGCCACGGGTATCGTAGACGTAGCTGGTGGACGAGTGAGAGATGGTGTAGGTATCGCCGGCCGGGACCTTCTCGTAGAACACCTTGAATTCACGGGCCACCGCGTCGATTTCCTCAGGGGTGCCGGTCAGGGCGACGATCGACGGGTCGAAGGCCTTGACGTAGGCATCGAGCACCTCGGGGGTGTCGCGCTCCGGGTCCAGGGTGATGAACACCGGCTGGAACAGGTCGCGGTCGCGGCCACGCAGGATCTTGCGGATCTGCGCCACACGCGCCATGGCGGTCGGGCAGACGGCCGGGCACTGGGTGAAGCCGAAGAAGATCATCGGCATCGAGCCGTAGAAGCTCGACAAGGTGCGCTCGTTGCCTTGCGGGTCCTTGAGCTTGAACTTGCGCCCGAGGATCTCGTTGCTCATGTTCTTGCCGTACTTGAAGTCCAGGCCCCTGGCCGGGCTGCAGCCCGCCAACAGGCCAAGCCCCAGTACGCCCATCCCGGCGACAACCGCGCGCCGGGTCAACAGATCATTCATGGAACCATCCTTTACAGGGAAGGTGCCGACCCCTGGGATGGGCCGGCCAGAAAACCGGGGCATTCTGTCACGCCACCCCCGCACCATCTACCCGACATCCGGTTGATCGGGCTGCAGCCCTTTGTTTACGGGGCGCGACCGGTTGTCGCAGGGGTTGAATCCGTAACACTTTGTTGCTAGGGATCAATGCACAAAGCCTGAAAAACATCGCGGGGCAAGCCCGCTCCCACACCTGGGCAGCAGCTGCATCCAAGCGTGGGAGCGGGCTTGCCCCGCGATGGCGTCACCACTGGCGATCAGTAGTACGCGTTTTCCTTCTGGCTGTGGTCAGTCACGTCACGCACGCCCTTGAGCTCGGGAATACGCTCGAGCAGGGTGCGCTCGATGCCTTCCTTCAGGGTCACGTCGGCCTGGCCGCAGCCCTGGCAACCACCGCCGAACTGCAGCACGGCGATGCCGTCGTCGACCACGTCCACCAGGCTCACGGCGCCGCCGTGGCTGGCCAGGCCCGGGTTGATCTCGGTCTGCAGGTAGTAGTTGATGCGCTCGTTGATCGGGCTGTCCTCGTTGACCATCGGCACCTTGGCGTTCGGCGCCTTGATGGTCAGCTGGCCGCCCATGCGGTCGGTGGCGTAGTCGACCAGCGCGTCCTCCAGGAACGGCACGCTGACCGCATCGAGGTAGGCGGTGAAGCTCTTCAGGCCCACCGGCTGGTCGTCGGGCTTCTCCTCGCCCGGCTTGCAGTAGGCAATGCAGGTCTCGGCGTAGGTAGTGCCCGGCTGGGTAATGAAAATACGGATGCCGATGCCAGGCGTGTTCTGCTTGGAGAGCAGATCGGCCAGGTAATCATGGGCGGCGTCGGTAATGGTTATAGCGCTCATGGAAGTTCCTCACAGACTTGCCGGCAGTGTACGCCAACCCGGCCGGGTAACAAAGTCCTAGCATTTGACTCGGGATAGCGCCAACGCCGGTTCCCGCGCCGCACCGGCGGCCAACCACCCCTTGAGCCGCCAATACAGGCCACGTTCCAGCCATTGGTAGCTGAGCCACGACATTAGTCCGATTGACGGCACGCACAAGGCGAACACCAGGTAAGGGTTCAGGCGCAACCACTCGCTGATGAACAGGCCGCCGTACAGCACCAGCACATGCACCAGGTACACCGAGTAGGAACAGTCGCCGAGTGCCTTGAGCACCTGGTTGCCCTTGAAGTACGGCTCCAGGGCAATGAACGACAGCACCACCAGGGCGCTCGGCAGGCCCCAGTGCAACAGGCGCTGCGAAGCGTCGAGATGATAGAGCGCGAACCCTGCAAGGCCGAGCAGGCCCAGCGGCAACCACAGGCCTTCGCGGATCAGCCCGCGGCGGTACAGCACGCCCAGGCCGATGCCCAGCAGGAACTCGTAGACGATGTCGTTGTTGTAGAAGCGGCTGAGCACACCCAGGCGCCCCAGCACTTCGCTCACCAGCAGCAATGCCGCCGTCACCAGCAACAGGTGATGACGCTGGCGCACCAGGAAGGCCAGGCCGAACAGCAGGTAGAAAAACATCTCGAAGTTCAGCGTCCAGCCGACATTGAGCGTCGGATACAACCCGTAGCCACCGGGGTTTTCCGCCGGAATGAACAGCAGCGACAGCAGCAGGTGCTGCCACTCGAACACCTGGTGCGGCATCCAGTGGCTGGCGACCAGCATCAGCACGGCCATCAGCAGGCTGTAGAACCAGTAGGCGGGCACGATGCGCAAGGCACGGTTGAGCAGGAACTGTCCGGGGGCGATGGCCTTGTCGCGGGTCGACAGGTAGATCACCAGGCCACTGATGACGAAGAAGATGTCCACCCCCACCGCGCCGCGATCAGCGAGCAGTTGGCCAATGGGGCCGGTGGCGTGGAAGTCGAAGAAGATCTGCATGAAGTGGTGGCAGACCACCACCCAGGCGGCGAATGCCCGGAGTGCCTGAAGCGAATACAGCATGAAATATCCTGTGATCGGCGGTGCATTGAGGCCCGGCAAGCCGGCTCCCACAGGGTTCGCGCACTTCTGTGGGAGCCGGCTTGCCGGCGATGGGCTGCAGAGCAGCCCAGGGCCTACCTACCGATTCCGACCGCAGGATGCCGGGAAAGTCCCGGCCAACCGATCAGAGGTTCTCGTAGCGGTTCATGTCCAACACCCCTGCCTCCACCGGCTGGGTCTGCTTGATGTAGCTGTTCAGGTCATGGAAGTAGTGCCAGAACTCAGGATGGCTGCGGCGCACGCCCCAGCGCATGACGATGCGTTCGAACTTGTCGGTGTCGTCACGCGCCGCCTCCATGTCTTCGACGAACTCCGGCACATCGGCCGTCGGGATATTGAAGATGAAGTTGGGGTAGCTGCTGAGCACGCCCGGATACAGGGTCAGGGTGTCCAGCCCCGGCTGGTAGCGGTAGGCCTCGCCAAGCAGGAACGCCACGTTGCTGTGCGCGCGGTTGCGCAGCAGGCTGTAGACCTGGCGCTGGCCGCCCTGCCCTTCGATGCGCAGCATGCTCGCCTCGGGCAGTTGGCCGATCACCTTGAGCCCCGCCGCCGGGCGCGACACCAGGCGGCTCAGCGACTGCTCGGCGTCACGGAACTCCGCGGACAGGCCGGGCCGCGAGCAATAGGCGCCCTGGCAGCGGTTGATCGGGTCCGGGGCGGCGTTCAGGCTGCCCGTGCGTTGCAGCAGCTTGAGGCCGAAGTCACGCTTGGGATCGTGCTTGTCCAGTTTCAGCGCGCTCGGAGTGCTGGTGTCAATGTCCTCGTAGTCCATCCACATCTTCACCTTGCCGCTGTTCTGGTACCAGTCGCCGAGGATCTCGCCGCGCTTGCCCGCAGGCATCAGGCGCAGGAAGTTGACCTCGGCGCCGTTGCGGATCAGGTCGAAGTACAGCCGCGTCTGCAACTGGTGCGAGACGTTGCCGAACACGTCGAAGTTCACTGCCAGCTGATAGTAGGTGCGCTCGAACAGCGGGTAGTCGAACAGCCACATGGTCAGCGGCACGTCACCGATCAGGCCCTTGGTCACCGAGGCGCTGTCGAAGTGGCGGAAGATGCTCAGCAACGCGTTGTCGTTGCCCGCCCACAGCGTCGACCAGCTAGGCGCCGGCTGTTCGGCATAGGCTTCACGGCGCAGGGCTTCGTACTCGTTGCGCTTGTCGCGGTAGGCGTGCCACAGGCTCAGCACGCTGCCCACGTCGTCGATCTGCCCTGGCATGGCCAGCAGCGGCGTGGCTTCGCCACGGTACTGGGCGTCGGTGATGTACAGGTCGTGGGCCGGCTCCTGGAACAGCGCCCAGAAATTGTCGCGGATCACGTCGGTGGCGATCTGCCCGCGGCACACCGGGCCACGGATGAAGGTACGGACGAAGTACTCGGCGTTGTCCAGCATGAACTGGTAGCGGGCCACCGCCGGGATCGCCTCGAAGGTCTCGAACGGGTTGGACCGGTGCCGCGGCCCATAGCCCGGCAGTGCGCTGGCGTGCCAGTCGCCGCTGTAGAACAGCTGCTTGACCCGCTTGAGCTTCTGCGGCCCCATCGGGTAGGTGATGTGGGTCTTGTGCACGATCACGCCCTGCACCGGGATCAACCGATAGTAGAAATCGGTGCCCGGCGGGTCGTTGGGGCGGCGGGTGGCGATCAGGTCCACCGGCTGGCCACTCGGCGTGCGCGAGCGCACCCACTGGAAGAAATGGCCCTGCTCGCCGCCGACGAAATGGATGTGCGCGAGGAACAGGTGCTCGTACAGCCAACGGCCGACCAGCGCCTCGGTCGAGCCGGGACGATTGAGCAATTCTTCCCAGTCGGCGATCTGCTTCACCTCTGCCGCGCTGGGCTGGATCGGCGTCTTCTCCACTGGCGCGCCAGCGGCCAGCCAGCGCTGCAGGGTCTGGTACTCCTGGTCGGTCAGGCCGGTGACCGCCAGGGGCATGCCCTCCTTGGGATGGGCGCCGGCATAGGCGTCGAATTCATGCGGCAACGGGCACATGTTGTTGCGATTAAGCCCCAGCACGATCTCTTCGGGCAGCTTGGCGTTGGGCGTGAGCGGAGTCTTGTGGCCCAGTTCGAGCATGCGCGCCATCAGCGCCGCCTGGCTGCCCTGCTTGTCCAGCACCGAGTAGAAGCCCTGCTTGCGCCAGCCCGCTTCGTCGCGGGCATCGTAGAACAGCCGCGTGGTGGGTACCGCCTGGCTGCGCTCGCCCTGGTAGACCGGCACCTTCGAGGCGCCGCGCTCGGCGCCCTCGGCGCTGCCCAGGTTGAGCTGGCAGGCAGCATCGTTGCAGGCGTGGCAGGCCACGCACTTCTCGGTGAAGATCGGTTGGATATCCCGGGTGTATGAAATCGTAGGGCTCGATTGGGGGGCCTGCCCGAACGCCGCGCCACTGATGAGCAAGGCGAAGGCGCTGGCAAGTATGCGATGCAGCATGTGCCGAATGTCCTGGTTACTTGAAGCCATCACGATGTGCCTGGCGGGTCCTGAGGTGTTGGGGGCGTCGCGCTAACATGAGGGAAATTCATGCGAATGTGCGATACGCCTAAAATCCGTGCAGCTTTGTTATTATTCGGCACCTTCTGTTATTTGCCCGACCAGGTAGTCCTATGTCCGACCGCAGCGCTCGTTTACAAGCACTCCAGAACGCACTCAAAGAGCGCATCCTGATCCTCGACGGCGGCATGGGTACTATGATCCAGAGTTACCGCCTCGAGGAACACGACTATCGTGGCACGCGCTTTGCCGATTGGCCAAGCGATGTCAAAGGCAACAACGATCTTTTGCTGCTCAGCCGCCCCGATGTGATCGCCGCGATCGAGAAAGCCTACCTGGACGCCGGCGCCGATATTCTCGAGACCAACACCTTCAACGCCACGCAGATTTCCCAGGCCGACTACGGCATGGAGGCACTGGTCTACGAGCTCAACGTCGAAGGCGCGCGCATCGCCCGCCAGGTGGCCGACGCCAAGACCCTGGAGACCCCGGACAAGCCGCGCTTCGTCGCCGGCGTGCTCGGCCCGACCAGCCGCACCTGCTCGATCTCCCCCGACGTCAACGATCCCGGCTACCGCAACGTCACCTTCGACGAACTGGTGGAGAACTACATCGAGGCCACCCGTGGCCTGATCGAGGGCGGCGCCGACCTGATCCTGATCGAGACCATCTTCGACACCCTCAACGCCAAGGCGGCGATCTTCGCCGTGCAGCAGGTGTTCGAGGACGACGGCATCGAACTGCCGATCATGATCTCCGGCACCATCACCGACGCCTCCGGCCGCACCCTGTCGGGCCAGACCACCGAGGCGTTCTGGAACTCGGTACGCCACGCCAACCCGATTTCCGTGGGCCTGAACTGCGCTCTCGGCGCCAAGGACCTGCGCCCGTACCTCGAAGAGCTGTCGACCAAGGCCGGCACCCACGTCTCCGCCCACCCCAACGCCGGCCTGCCCAACGCCTTCGGCGAGTACGACGAGACTCCGGCCGAGATGGCCGCGGTGGTCGAGGAATTCGCCGCCAGCGGTTTCCTCAACATCATCGGCGGCTGCTGCGGCACCACCCCGCCGCACATCCAGGCCATCGCCGAGGCCGTGGCCAAGTACAAGCCTCGGGCGATCCCGGACATCCCCAAGGCCTGCCGCCTGTCGGGCCTCGAGCCGTTCACCATCGATCGCCAGTCGCTGTTCGTCAACGTCGGCGAGCGTACCAACATCACCGGCTCCGCCAAGTTCGCCCGGCTGATCCGCGAGGAAAACTACACCGAGGCGCTGGAAGTCGCCCTGCAGCAGGTCGAGGCCGGCGCCCAGGTGATCGACATCAACATGGACGAAGGGATGCTCGACTCCCAGGCCGCCATGGTCCGCTTCCTCAACCTGATCGCCGGCGAGCCGGACATCTCCCGGGTGCCGATCATGATCGACTCCTCCAAGTGGGAGGTGATCGAGGCGGGCCTGAAGTGCATCCAGGGCAAGGGCATCGTCAACTCCATCTCCATGAAGGAAGGCGTCGAGCAGTTCAAGCACCACGCACGCCTGTGCAAGCGCTACGGCGCCGCCGTGGTGGTGATGGCCTTCGACGAGGTCGGCCAGGCCGACACCGCCGCGCGCAAGCGCGAGATCTGCCAGCGCAGCTACGACATCCTGGTCAACGAAGTCGGCTTCCCGCCGGAAGACATCATCTTCGACCCGAACATCTTCGCCGTCGCCACCGGCATCGAGGAGCACAACAACTACGCCGTCGACTTCATCGAGGCCTGCGCCTACATCCGCGACCACCTGCCGTATGCCCTGAGCTCGGGCGGCGTGTCCAACGTGTCGTTCTCGTTCCGTGGCAACAACCCGGTGCGCGAGGCGATCCACTCGGTGTTCCTCTACCACGCGATCAAGAACGGCCTGACCATGGGTATCGTCAACGCCGGCCAGCTGGAGATCTACGACGAGATCCCCGCCGACCTGCGCGAAAAGGTCGAGGACGTGGTGCTCAACCGCACCGCGCATGGCACCGACGCCCTGCTGGCCATCGCCGATGACTACAAGGGCGGCGGCGCCACCAAGGAAGTCGAGAACGAAGAATGGCGCTCGATGCCGGTCGACAAGCGCCTCGAGCATGCGCTGGTCAAGGGCATCACCGCCTACATAGTCGAAGACACCGAAGAGTGCCGCCAGCAGTCGGCGCGCCCCATCGAAGTCATCGAAGGCCCGCTGATGAGCGGCATGAACGTGGTCGGCGACCTGTTCGGCGCCGGCAAGATGTTCCTGCCCCAGGTGGTCAAGTCGGCCCGCGTCATGAAGCAGGCCGTGGCCCACCTGATCCCGTTCATCGAGGCCGAGAAAGGCGACAAGCCCGAAGCCAAGGGCAAAATCCTCATGGCCACGGTCAAGGGCGACGTGCACGACATCGGCAAGAACATCGTCGGCGTGGTGCTCGGTTGCAACGGCTACGACATCGTCGACATGGGCGTGATGGTCCCGGCGGAGAAGATCCTGCAGACCGCCCGCGAGCAGAAGTGCGACATCATCGGCCTGTCCGGGCTGATCACCCCGTCGCTGGACGAGATGGTCCATGTCGCCCGCGAGATGCAGCGCCAGGACTTCCACCTGCCGCTGATGATCGGCGGCGCGACCACCTCCAAGGCGCACACGGCGGTGAAGATCGAACCCAAGTACTCCAACGATGCGGTGATCTACGTTACCGACGCCTCGCGCGCGGTGGGCGTGGCCACCCAGCTGCTGTCCAAGGAGCTCAAGAGCGGTTTCGTCGAGAAGACCCGCCAGGAATACGTCGAGGTGCGTGAGCGCACCGCCAACCGCAGCGCCCGCACCGAGCGCCTGAGCTACGCCCAGGCCATCGCCGCCAAGCCGCAGTACGACTGGGCCGCCTACCAGGCCGCGGTGCCCGCCTTCACCGGCGTCAAGGTGCTGGAGAACATCGACCTGCGCACCCTGGCCGAGTACATCGACTGGACGCCGTTCTTCATCTCCTGGGACCTGGCCGGCAAGTTCCCGCGCATCCTCACCGACGAAGTGGTCGGCGAGGCCGCCACGGCGCTGTACAAGGACGCCCGCGAGATGCTCGACAAGCTGATCGACGAGCAACTGATCAGCGCCCGCGCGGTGTTCGGCTTCTGGCCGGCCAACCAGGTGGCCGATGACGATATCGAGGTGTACGGTGACGCCGGCGAGACCCTGGCCACCCTTCACCACCTGCGCCAGCAGACCATCAAGCCCGACGGCAAGCCGAACTGGTCGCTGGCCGACTTCGTCGCGCCCAAGGCCAGCGGCGTGACCGACTATGTCGGCGGCTTCATCACCACCGCCGGCATCGGCGCCGAGGAAGTGGCCAAGGCCTATCAGGACAAGGGCGACGACTACAGCTCGATCATGGTCAAGGCCCTGGCCGACCGCCTGGCCGAGGCCTGCGCCGAGTGGCTGCACGAACAGGTGCGCAAGGAGCACTGGGGCTATGCCAAGGACGAGCACCTGGACAACGAGGCGCTGATCAAGGAGCAGTACAGCGGCATCCGCCCGGCGCCTGGCTACCCGGCCTGTCCGGACCACACCGAGAAGGAAACCCTGTTCCGCCTGCTCGACGGCACCGCGATCGGCGAGACCGGCCCCAGCGGCGTGTTCCTCACCGAGCACTTCGCCATGTTCCCGGCGGCGGCGGTCAGCGGCTGGTACTTCGCCCACCCGCAGGCGCAATACTTCGCCGTGGGCAAGGTCGACAAGGACCAGATCGAGCAGTACAGCGCACGTAAGGGCCAGGACATTGCCGTGAGCGAGCGCTGGCTGGCGCCGAACCTCGGCTACGACGCCTGACCACACCGGGGCTGCTTTGCAGCCCCGCGTTCCCCCGACACATGCACAAGGACCCCAGCATGTCTCCCCGAATCCTGGTGATCGGCGCCTACGGCAACTTCGGCCGTATCATCTGCCGCCACCTGAACCAGATGCCCGCCGTGCAACTGGTGATCGCCGGCCGCAATGCCGAAAGCCTATCGCAACTGGCCGCACGGTTGAACGGCAGCGAAAGCTGGTGCGGCGACGCCATGGCCCCAGGCTTCGCCCAAGCCCTACGCGACCTGCGTATCGACTGGGTGATCCACACCGGCGGCCCCTTCCAGGGCCAGCCCTACCGCGTGGCCGAAGCCTGCATCGAAGCCGGCGCGCACTACTGCGACCTGTCCGACTGCCGGCTGTTCGTCAATGGCATCGCCCAGTTGGACGAGCGCGCGTGCCAGGCCCAGGTCACCCTGCTCAGTGGCTGCAGTTCGGTGCCGAGCCTGTCGTCGGCGATTCTCGACGAACAGCGCCATCACTTCGGCCGCATCGACCGCATCGAGCACGGCATTTCGTCCTCGGCGAAGATGCCCGGCCTGTCCACCATCGAAGGCGTGCTGGCCTATGCCGGCCGGCCGATCCGCCAGTGGCGTGATGGCCGCCCGTACAGCGTCGACGGTTGGCTCGGCCTGCAGCTGCGCCATCTGCCGGGCCTGGGCTGGCGCCTGCTGCACAACGTCGACGTGCCGGACATGGACATCTTCGCCGAACGCTATGGCGCCCGTGACCTGGCATTCAAGGCCGGCTCCGGGCTGATGCTCGGCGGCCTGGCCAACGCGACACTGGCGCGGTTGGTCAAGCTGGGCCTGGTGCGTGACCCGCTGCCTTGGGCGCGACGCCTGCATCGGCTGGGCAGCCGCTTCGAACGCTGGGGCGATGGCAAGAGCGCGATGTACCTGGATGTCCGCGGGCTGGACCCGCAAGGGCAGCCACTGCACCTGCAGGCCCAGGTCAGCGCCAGCGACGACAAGGGCCCGGAGATTCCCAGCTGCGCGGCGGTGGCGCTGATGGCCAGGGTCGTCGCAGGCTACCAGCCTGAACCGGGCGCCCGCCCCTGCGTCGGCGAGATCAGCGTCGAACAGTACCTGGCGGCCATCGGCGAGCCGGACAAGGTGCGCTACAGCGTCAGTTTCCAGCACGGACGATGCTGAGATGAGCTACCTGCTGCTCAAGTACCTGCACATCATCGCTGCGGTATTTCTCTTCGGCTTCGGCATGGGCTCGTACCTGTACCTGATTGCCGCCAATCGCAGCGGCGATCCGCGGGTGATCGCCGCTGTGGCGCGGATGGTGGTGCGCTTCGACGCCTGGATCACCACGCCGGCGGGCGTACTGCAACTGCTGACCGGCTACGCCATGGTCAGCATGGGCGGCATGCCGTGGTCCGCCGACTGGCTACGCGCCGCGCTGCTGATCTTCTTCGCGGTCGGCGCCTTGTGGCTGCCGGTGTTGCTGTTGCAAAAACGCCTGCACACCCTTGCCGTCCAGGCGGTCGACAGCGGCGCGGCCCTGGGCCAGGCCTACCAGCGGCTGTATCGCCCATGGCTGTGGATGGGGGTGGTGGGATTTGCCGGGATGTTCCTGATCGTGCTGGTGATGGTTACCAAACAGGCGCCATGGCAGTGGCTTTGATACGCCAAGAAAATATTTCTACATACAAGCAAATAGCGAGTAGAAGTTTTTCCTGAAAGCCCCCCAAGCTGGAAAAATTGGAAAACATTCACATCACCATTTCCCTAGCATGAGTCCATGGATGCCGACAGGCGGCGTCCACGCACGGACCCGCCCGCGATCATGCCCAGCACCCCGCTCTACTTCGATTACGCCGCTACCACGCCGGTCGATGACCAGGTCATCGCCGCCATGCTCACCTGCCTGGGCCGAGAGGCGAACTTCGGCAACCCCGCCTCCAGCGGCCATTTCCACGGCCAGGCGGCCCGCGAAGCCGTCGAGCATTCCCGCCACCAGGTGGCCGTGCAGGTCGGCGCGCAGCCCGACGAGCTGGTCTGGACCTCCGGCGCCACCGAATCGAACAACCTCGCGCTCAAGGGCATCGCCCAGGGCTTCGCGCAGCCGGGGCATGTGATCACCAGCCAGCTTGAGCACAAGGCCATCCTAGACACCGCTGCCGAACTGGAGCGCCTGGGCTGGGCGGTGACCCGCCTGGCCCCGGATGCCCGAGGGTTGATCCAGCCCCAAGCGGTCCAGGCCGCGCTGCGCCCGGACACGCGCCTGGTGTCGCTGATGGCGGTAAACAACGAACTGGGCACGGTGACCGACTTTGCCGCCATCGGTGCAATCGTCCGCGAGCACGGTGCGCTTTTGCACGTGGATGCGGCGCAGGCCGTGGGCAAGGTTCGGATCGACCTGGCGCAGCAGGCGGTCGACCTGATGTCGTTCTCGGCGCACAAGGTCTACGGCCCCAAGGGCATCGGTGCCCTCTACGTCGGCCCTCGCGCCCGCCCGGCGATGCGTGCGCAGATGCACGGCGGCGGCCATGAGCGCGGCCTGCGCTCTGGCACCCTGGCCACCCACCAGATCGTCGGCATGGGCAGCGCCTTCGCCCTGGCCGGCCAGCCCGGCGCGGCGGAGTACCAGCGCCTGGAGCAACTCGCCCGACGCTTGCGCGACGGCCTGCTGGCAATGCCCGGGGTCACGCTCAACGGCTGTGCGGTGCAGCGCATTCCCCACACCCTCAACCTGTGCATCGACGCCAAGGGCTTCAACAGCCTGGCCCTGGCGGGCGAGCTGGCACTGTCGAGCACTTCGGCGTGCAACTCGGCGAGCAATGCGGCGTCCCACGTGCTGCTGGCCCTCGGCCTCGACGAGCGCCAGGCGCGCAACAGCGTGCGCCTGAGCGTCGGGCGCTACACCAGCGAAGCGGACGTGGACACGGCGCTGGCGGTGTTTGGCCGGGTGATCGGCGCGGCGGCAGTAGCGCTCTGGTAAGGCAGCACGTTCGCAGGCGGGAACGGCGCCGCTGACGCGCCGCATCGCCGGCAAGCCGGCTCCCACAGGCATGGCGCCTGGCTTGAGCGCGGTGCGGTCGGTGTGGGAGCCGGCTTGCCGGCGATGAGGCCCGCACAGCCGACACACGTACCGTCTAGACCTCAGAAATCAATGCTCCCCGAGAACTTCACCAGTCTCGGGTCGCCTTGGGTCAAATACCCCCCATTGGCCGACGCCCAGTAGTTCTTGTCCGTCAGGTTCTCCACGTTGACCCGCAGGGTCACCGCCTTTTCCTGCACCTTGAAGCGATAGCGCGCGCCAACGTCGAAACGGTTCCAGCTCGGCAGGCTCAGGGTGTTGGCCGGGTTGGCATACTGCCCGCCGGTGCGCAGCATGCGCGCATTGAGCGCCACGCCTTCCAGCCCCGGCACATCCCAATCGACACTGGCATTGAGCTGGAAGGTCGGCACGCCTACCGCGTGGTTGCCATCGGCCGTGCCGCCCTGGGTGTTTTTCAGCTCGGTGTCCATGCGCGTGCCACCGGCCATCAACCGCAGCCCCGGCAGCGGCTCGCCGAACACACTGAGCTCAAGCCCCTTGTTGACCTGCTCGCCATCCTGGACGAACACATTGCCGTCGACGAAGCCATCGGTGGGCCGCTCGATGCGGAACACCGCCAGGTTGGCGCCGAAGGTCTGGTAATCGAGCTTGCCCCCGCCTCCACCTGTTTGGTCTTGGCCGGCGGGAACAATTGATACGGGCAGGCACGTGTCATGGAGGGCTCCCGGGAAGGGTCACGGCCGTCCTGGCGGATGAGAAACTTGAAGTGACTGAATAGTGTTTCTAGCCGATAGTGCGAATTATTACCAAACAACCGCACTTTTTTGCCGACCAGCGGTCTACCCCCTCTTTTGCCGACTGCAATCGATTGCAAGGCTTGGTTTTCATACCGCACAGGGCCGGGCCAAAAGCCTTGCGCTTGTGTAGGATGGGCAGCGCAGATCCAGACGCTGCCAGTTACAGGGAGATCCACATGCGCGTCCCATCCGTTGCCTGCCTCGGCCTGACGCTGGGCCTGCTTGCCGCCCCCGGCAGCCAGGCGTATGCCGGCGAAGAAGCGCAACTGATCGATACGATCAACGTCTACCGCAGTCAGGCCCAGCGCTGCGGCGGCGAGGCTTCGCTGGAGCTGCCGCCGCTCAACAGCGACACCCGCCTGGCGCTGTCGCCGGAGGGCACCCGCGACCTGCAGCAGGCCATGACCCGCGCCGCCTACCCGATGGTCAACGTGCAGGCCATCAGCCTGTCCGGCCCACGGGATGCCAAGGCGGCGATGAAAGCCATCGAGGAGAGCTTCTGCCAGGTGGTGCTCGACCCGCAGTTCGTCGATATCGGGGTCAGCCAGGAGGGTCGCGACTGGCGCATCGTCCTGGCCCGCCCGCTGCTCAGCGGGCGCCTGGGCGACTGGCAGGCCGAAGGGCAGAAGCTGTTGCAGGAAATCAACGCCGCGCGCAACCTGCCGCGCCAGTGCGGCGGCCAGCCCTACCCCGCCGCCCCGGCGCTGGCCTGGAGCGCGACCCTGGCCGGCGTCGCCGCCAACCACACCCGGGCCATGGCCAACCAGAACTTCTTCGACCATATCGACCGCGATGGCCGCACGCCGGGCGACCGCGCGGAACTGGCCGGCTACCTGTATCGGCAGATCGGCGAGAACATCGCCGCCGGGCGCGATACCGCGCGCAAGGTGGTCGATGGCTGGCTGGCCAGCCCTGGGCACTGCGCCACGCTGATGAACGCGGACTTCCGTGAACTGGGGGCGGCGTATGCGGTGGACCCGAAGAGCGATGCCGGGATCTACTGGACGGGGTTGTTCGGTACGCCGCAGTAAACCCACATCCCGAAGCCCACTCCCACGCCCCTGCAAGCTGCGAGTCAGACTGTGGGAGCGGGCTTGCCCCGCGATGAGTCCGGCTCGGACCTGCGCAGCGCCAGCGCCGTACAACCGAAGCGCCGCCGCACCCACTTGCCCAGGTAACTGGCATCGCCCATGCCCACTTCATCGGCGATCTGCGCCAGGCTGTGGCTGGAGTTGAGCAACCGCCAGCGCGCCTGCTGCAGGCGCAGCTCCTGCCACCAGGCCTTGGCGCTCATGCCATGGCAGGCCTGGAACTGGCGGTCGAGCTGGCGCCGGCTGATCCCCAGCTCCGCCGCCAGCGCCTCCACCGGCAGCCGCGCCGCCAGGTGATGGCGCATCAGCGCCGTGGCCCGTTGCACCTGGCGCCCCTCCCCGGCGCCGGCCTCCAGCGAGCGCAAGGCATGGCGACTGTCGCGGCTTTCATCCACCAGCATGTCGGCCAGGCCCTTGAGCGCCCGGGCGCGGCCGCTGGCGCGGGCGATCAGCTCCACCGCCAGGTCGATGGCCGCCGTGCCGCCGGCGCAGGTGATACGGCTGCCGTCGAAGCAATACAACTGCCCGGTCAGCAGCCGCACACGGGGAAACGCCACGCGGAACTCGGCCTCATGACGCCAGTGCACCACCACCTGATGACCGTCCAGCAGGCCACAGGCCGCCAGCAGGAAGGCCGCGTTGTCGACGCAGACCAGCCTCACCCCCGCCTTGGCCGCCTGTTTCAGCAAGGCCCGGTAGCGTGGCGCCAATGCCGCCGTGGCGCTGGCATTGCGCCCGCCGAACAGCACCAGATGGTCGTAGGCGCTCCAGTCGACCTGCGCGGACGTCGCCTCCACCTGCACCATGGCCCCACTGCTGGACGGCACAGGCGCCAGGTCCAGGCCGATCACGGTCCAGCGGCAGTAGCGCTGGCGGCTGTAGTCCTCGTCGTCGGCGGAAAAGCGCAGCTTGTCGAGGAAGGCGCCGAAGGGCAGCAAGGCGAATTCCGGCAGCGGCAGGATCAGCAGACGCAGGTCGGGTGTCATGGCAATGTCCGGATATGACCATCAGTTGTCCGAATACTACCCTGCATTGCTACCACCCTGCCCTACACTGGCGCCCTCACCACCGACAAGGCAAACCCATGGCACTCGACACCTGGCTCATCTACCTGCTCGCCAGCATCGGCCTGTCCCTTACTCCAGGCCCCAACAGCCTGCTGGCCCTGACCCATGGCGCGCTGTACGGCGCCCGGCGCACGCTGTTCACCATCGGCGGCGGAGTGTTCGGTTTCAGCGCCCTGATCGCCCTGACCATGTTCGGCCTGAGTGCCCTGCTGCAGGCCTCGGCCTCGGTGCTGACGGTGCTCAAGTGGGTGGGCGGGGCCTACCTGGTCTGGCTGGGGATCCAGCTGTGGCGCACCCCGGCGCTGCATCTCGAGTTGCCCCGCGGCAGTACCGCGCTGAGCAATGCCGGACTGTTCCGCCAGGGCTGCCTGTCGGCGCTGGCCAACCCCAAGGTGCTGTTGTTCTATGGCGCGTTCCTGCCGCAATTCATCGACCCGCAGCGCGGCCTGCTGCTGCAGTTCGTGGTGATGGCGGCGACCTTCGCCAGTGTCGAGTGCCTGGTGGAGTACCTGCTGGCGCGCCTGGCATTTCGCATCCGGCCATGGCTGGCCAAGGGTGGCCGGGGGTTCAACCGTGCCTGTGGCGGCCTGTTTGCGCTGATCGGCGTGGCCCTGCCGTTGGGGCGCTGAACGTATCTGCAGGTGCGGGCTTGCCCGCGATGGCATTCGATCAGCCCAAGGCTGATACGTGATCAAACGCTATCGCGGGCAACCCTGCTCCCAGCTACGCCTGGGGAGCGGCAAGGTCATTATTTTCTAAACAAAGCCCCAAAATCCCCCCAAGGCAAGGCGGTAAAGTTGTTCTTCCACGAATTGGTCGTTTGGATCACGCCATCCTCATACGCTTCGGTAAGCCCCAGCACGCCGGTCACGCCATACATAACCGTATTGACCTCTCCAACGCCCAGCGCCTTGAAGGCCAGCCGCAATGGAGTGTCTTCCTTGACAATGGCCCGCAAAGCCCCCGTGTAATCGTTCCTCATGTTCGGCCGAAAGCGGTCCAACTCCCCGATGCGCAATTCACCCAAGGACTCTTTGACAATGTTGCGTAACGCGCCAGGCACCGGTTTGACCACAGTCTTCGGCAGCCGACCAGGCCCTTGCCGGAGGCTGCGCAAGGCACCGGCACCTTTCTGTATCAGGTGCCGGGCAGCCTGCCTGCCCGAACGCCCCAATTGCACCATGAGCACGGTGATTTTCCTGCCCATTTGCGCCAGCCCACCTGCGATGCCCGCGCCCAACGACACCCAACCCAGGATCCGCGACGCCTCTGGGTCGCTCTCGGCCACGATCGCCCCGGCAATCGCCGTAGCCGCCGATACCACCGCCAGCGTCACCAGCGCCGCGGTCACCATTAGTGACACGCCACCGGTCATCACCGCCGAGAGCACCGTGATCCCACCGAAAATGATCGCGGAGATCAGCGCACCGTGCTTGCCCAAGCTCATCGGTGCCGGTTCGCAGTCCGTATAGTCCCAGTACTGGCGTCGCCGTTTCCATTGCCCGCTCGGGTCGCTGTGATTCACCGGGTCGCCGTCGCAGTAGCCATAGGCGTTCGGCCCGCCCTGGCCGAATGGGCTGGCACCATCCTGGGCCTGGAACTGCATGAGCTGCGGCGCGTACCAACGATAGCCACTGCCCAAAGGATACTGGTCGCACTCGGCCTCGCGGTACTCACCGTTATAGCCGTGCAGGGCACCCTGCTCGTCCGAGCTGTGCGCGCCATAGGCGCTGTAAGCGTGGTGTACCGGCTTGCGCGACACCACATCGAAACTGAGCAACACGCTGCCATCGTCATCGCACAGGTTGAACAGGGTGCGCTCGCTGGTGCCGGCCTTGTTCTTCTGTACCTGGCAAGCACTGCTGCCCGGCAGCACGATACGCTGGTCCTTGTGCTCGCCCACCGGGTATTCGCCGCGCACACGGTAGCCTTCGTGGATCAACTGGTGCGGCGTGGCGCCCTCTTTGTCGGCACTGCTGGCCAAGCGGTTCAGCGGGTCGTAGGTGTAGTGCCGCGAGCCGGACTGCACCAGCCGCCCCAGCCAGTCGTAGGCGTAGGTCTTGCCGGCTGCGTCCTTGATCACGCGGCCGGCCGCGTCGTACACGATCGTCACGGCGGGCTTGTAGTCGGCATGGCTATGCTCGACCTTCTGCAGCCGATAGCCCTTGGCGCTGTCGTAGGTATAGGTGGAAGTACAGCTCTGCTTGTCAAAGGTGCTGATGCAGGTTTTCACGTTGCCCAGATTGTCATAGGTGAACGCCTGCATGCTGATCGCCGTGCCCTTGGGCGTCTTCGGCTGCCAGACACCGGTCGAACTGCAGGTTTCCACGGCGCCGCCCACGGTATAGCTGTAAGCGTGCGAGCCCAGCGTTTTCTTGGCCTGCTCGTCGTACAGTTCGATGGATTTCAGCCGCCCTTCGCCACTGTACTCGCGCTTGATGCTCAGGTCGAAGGCCTTGTCCAGGGTGAACCTGCGCTGTGTTTCCTGGCCACCGGTGTCGTAGGCATAGGTCACCGTGACCTTGTCGCCACCCAGGGTGATCGTGTCGTTTTCCAGGCGACCACGCTCGTCATAGGTGTGCTGCGTCGTGTGCAGCGTCGTGGTGTCGCCATTGACGACCACCTTGTCGCGCTGCCCTTTGCCGTTGTAGCTGAACACGCTCTTGTTACCGGCCGCGTCGGTTTCAGACAGCAGACGCCCCCCTTCGGAAACGCTGCGGCTCACGGTGGTACTGGCCTTGGCGCTCAGCTTGGCCTGCTGCTTGGTCCATTGATTGCGTTGATGATCGAAGGTGATCACCTGCCCGCCCTCGCTCGCCGTGGCTTGGCTGCTACTGCCATGGGCATAGGTGAACGTCTGTTTGCCCAGCTGCTTGTCATCGGCGCTTTTGCCGCTAACGCTCTTGACCTCGTTGCCCAGCTCGGGGAAATACTCGAACGCCAGCGTGACACCGTCGGCCCCCGTGCGTGATTCCGGCACGCTGTTCATGCCTGCGTACTTGTAGGTTTCGCTGATATCGCCGCGGCTCAACCGCGTCACCCGACCCAAGCTGTCGAACGCGCGCTCGCCCAGTGCCTGGCCATCCAGGCTGATCTTGGTGGGCTCGGTCATCAGCCAGTTGGCGGGATACTCATAGGTGTAGGCATAGGTGGTTTTTTCTTTGGCATCGGCGCTGGCACGCTCATCATGGGCCTGCTTGAGCAGGCGCCCCGCAGCGTCATAGGTATAGGTAGTGCACCGCCAACTGCCTGCGCCTTCGATCGTACGGGTGTGTACCTGCGCGGCATGGGTGTAGGTCAGCGTCTCTCGCTGGCACTCTTCGCCCTGGGCATCCGTCCAGACGATGTTGGCCACGGTGTCGTCATCATTGTAGGTGGTGACCTTGCGCTGCTTGTCCGTCGCCCTGCCGCTCCACTCGGTGCGGGTATGCGCCACCGGGTCATACTGGTTGAATACGTGCTGGCCGGTGCTGTAGGTCTGCTGGCACTCCTGGTTCCAATTATCGTACTTCAGCTCGCACCACTCGCTGACCTGGGTGCCGTCAGCCAGGTAGTCGTAGCGGGTGGTCTTGCTCTTGCGGCCACGGTTGTCATAGTCGACTTTCAGCGTCTGGCGCCAGGGCTTGTTGGCGTCCGCGCGCACGTACTCAGCGATAAGGTTGCCCAGGCCATCGTCTTCGGTAGCGCGTTGCGTGCCATCCGGCTCGATGATCTCCAAACGTCCGGCACTGGGGTAGCTATAGGTGGTCCGTTGCTGGTAGGTGTCACTTTGGGCGCAGCGGGTAAGGGTCTTCAGGCGGCTATGTTCGTCATAGGTGTAGGTGGTCTGGTTGTCGTGCACATCCGTCTGCGTGATCAGGCGGCCACTGAGAATGCTGGTTGTTTCACTCCCCTCGTTACTCGTTTCGGCACGCCGCTCAAGCTTGTCTACCCGAACTTTAAAATCTTTGCTGCTGATAAGGACCCACCGACCATCAGCATCTTTATAATGATGAGATATTTGCTCGAGCCTATCTTGATCATCGCACCTTCTGAGCTCGCGTACTTTCGCCATTTGCCCATCGGCAAAACTCATTACAACAACGGTTGACGACCAAATTTTACGAGTCCGATCTAGATATCTCCTTTGAATCCTAAAACTGAACTTGCTCCACGCAGGTGTTCGAACGCTCGGAGTGACATCCATGACCTCAACCTTAACCTCCCCACCCTCAAGATTATCATCTTTTTTACCATCGTCCTCGATTTCTAAATCGGAGCTATCGAACTTGCTCCCGATGCTAAAAAAACCATTGCGGTCTGGAACAATTTTTTTCACTTTAAAAGAGTGCGTAGCGCCAGGGACAACCTTAAGCACTAAGCGACCTGAATTAAAATGGCTTTCATCGTTGATTATTCGACACCCTCCACTCGTAGTCGAATACGAAACCTTGGTTACTGCCTTAAAACCATTGTGGTCTGCCTGATTTGAATACTCCTTCGTTATCTCACATGCGCCCTCACTGGTCGTCTCCTTTACTCGCTCATGGGTTTTATCGTAGCGATACACTGTCTTGCACGCCCCGCCTCCCTGAGTGGTAGTGGTTGAGTACTGGCCATCACTGCCGTTGTCCCGCTGATAAGCATAGCTCGTCACAACCGGTTGGCTCGTTGCACCCCGGGGCGTGAGGGTGTGCTGGCTGACACAGGGCAACGCCGACAGTTTGGCGTTATCTTTGAACGTCAGCCCGTTGTCCTTGTAGGCCACCTCCTCCTTCACCTCTTCGAAAGTCGTGAGTTCGTTGAGCAGGCGACCACACTGGGCGTGGTCTTGATATTTGAACTCACACGCCCGGCCATCGGGGGCGTCGACCCGGGTCAAGGCATAGTCCGCCAGGCTCAGTGTGAAGCTCACATGCTCGCTGGCCTCATCCGGCCAATACGCCAGCGTGACCTTGGTATCGGTATAGGTAAGCTTGACCAACGTACGGCTATCGGCCGAGATCTGCGCAAGGCGAATGTAACTGGCTTCAAGTGCCGTCTTTTCCACACCTCGAAGCAATGCGGCGTATTTTTTCTTTACCGACGGTTCAAGAGTTTGTTGCTGCCACGTCAGTTCTACCGCGCCAGTGAGAGATTCTATGTACGTGGGCATCCATACCTTGCTGCTTCCCACTTGCTTTAGCCACTCGCTCCGACCATCTGGGCGCCTCACTCTGACACTCGTACCATTGAAGTCCCACATCACCGTTACACCATTATTCTCGAGATTCTCAGGGTTCTTGCCTTTCTCAACCCTCAGCACCTCCCCCGAATGCAGCGTCAATTGCTGCTGTTCTTCCCGATAACAGGTAAAGGCAAACGACCAGCCATCCCCCAGTCCGGCATGGTTGTTGACCAAGGGTGAATAGAACAGGCTCATGTCCACCACAGGCCCTTCACCGTCGCCGCACACAATCGAGGGCAAGGGCACGTAGGCTTCGAACAACCCCGTGCGCGGGTCCACGGCATTGCGCTTCTGCGTGGTGGCATTGAAAATCGGGTGGTTTTGCTGATCACATGGATCTACCCCGAATGGATGGTGGACAACGTCGTTGGTGCTGCTCATGGTAAGCCTCCGTGCCCTGCGTGGTTGGTGTTGCCACAGCGTGCTACGGCAGGAACACCTCGGCTACTGGCAAAACTATCAGGTCGGGGTGGTTTGAAGTGGTCGCCCTCAGGCCCGCTGCGCCCTCCCCACGAACAGCATCAGTGCCACGGCCGGCAACACAGCCCCCAACAGCGCCACCCCATGCCAGCCGAACTGCGCATACACCCCGCTGGCCAGCGCCGAGCCCACGGCGCCGCCGAGGAAGATGCTGGTCATGTACAGGGCATTCAAGCGGCCACGGCTGGCCGGATCCAGCGCGTACACCTCGCGCTGGCCGATGACCAGGTTCATCTGCACGGCAAAATCCAGCAGCACCCCGGTCAGCCCCAGGCCGATCACGCTCATGCCCGCGGTACTCAGGCCGCCGAGCAACGCCAGCGGCGCCAGGCTCAGCGCCAGCAACGAAGCGCGCCGTCCATGTCCGGCATCGGCCAACCGCCCGGCCAACGGCGCCGCCACCGCGCCCACCGCCCCGACCAGGGCGAACAGGGCAATCTGGCTCTGCGACAGGCCATGTTCAGCGGCCAGCGCCAGCGGCACCGCCGTCCAGTACAGGCTGAACGCCGCGAACATCAGCGCCTGGTACAACGCCCGCTGGCGCAACACCGGATAACGGCGCAACAGCACCCGCAACGAGGCCATCAGCTCGGCATAGCTGGCCTTGTGCTCGGGGACGCGGCGCGGCAGGGTCGACGCCAGCAGCAGGATGATCGCCAGCATCAACCCGGCGGCACCGACGAACACCGCACGCCAGCCGAAATGATCCGCCACCAGGCTTGCCAGTGGACGCGCCAGGAGGATCCCCAGCAGCAACCCACCCATGATGTTGCCGACCACCCTGCCACGCTCGCGCTCCGGCGCCAGATGCGCCGCCAGCGGTATCAGCATCTGCACCGCCACCGAACTGAAGCCGATCAGCAACGCGTACAGCAGGAACACCTCGCCCTGCCCATGGCCGCTGGTGCCAGCCAGCAACAGGCTGCCGGCGGCCAGCACCGCCGTGGCGACCATCAGCCGGCGGTTCTCCAGCAGGTCGGCCAGCGGCACCAGGAACAACAGGCCCAGGGCGTAGCCGATCTGGGTCAGGGACACGATCAGGCCGGCCTGCTCGGTGGACAGGCCAACGTCCGGGGCGATCAGGCCGACGATGGGTTGCGCGTAGTAGATGTTGGCGACGATGGCGCCGCAGCAGAACGCCAGCAGCATCACCAGGGCGCGACTCAGGCCTGGGGCCGCTGGCTGGGCGACGGCGAGGGAGGGATTCATTCGAGGGTACCTCGGCTTGCGAAAGGATGTGCGCGAAGGGTGACGGACATTCGCCCCGGGGAGAATCCATCGCCTGCGCAACAGGCCTTTGCGCGACACGCAACGCCTCAGCCTGCCAGCAGCCCCTCACAGAAGGCGACGAACGCCATCACCCGTCGCGAACCACGGTGATTGGGCAGGTACAGGGCGTTGATGCTGGCGCTGGCATTGCCCGGATTCACCGTCCAGTCGGCGAACAGCCGTTGCAGGCGCCCGGCCTCGACATCCTCGCGCACCAGCCAGTCGGCCAGCAACGCCACCCCACTGCCAGCAATCGCCGCCTCGCGCAACAGGTCGGCATTGGCGCTGCGCAGCGGGCCGCTGATATCCAGTTCCAGGCATTGCTCGCCCTGGCTCAGGCGCCAGGGCCGCGCCGACTGGCCGTAACGAAAACGCAGGCAGGCGTGATCGGCCAGTTGTCGCGGTTCGCCGAGCGGCGGGTGCTGACGCAGGTACGCGGGACTTGCCACCAGCCAACGCTCGAAGCGGCCCAGCGGCCGGCACACCAGTTCATCGCCGGGCGCCGGTTGGCCCAGGCGGATGGCCAAGTCGTAGCGCCCGTCGAGCAGGTCGTCGAAACGGTCGCTGAGGTCGATGTCCAGCTCCAGGGCCGGGTGACGGGCGAGAAACGCCCCCAGGTGCGGGGCAATCACCCGCCGGCCGAACTCCACCGGCAGACACAGGCGCAGCACCCCCACCGGCTCCTCGCCACGGTCGGCGACGCTGGCGTCGGCTTCAGCCAGCGCCTCGAGGATCTCGCGGGCGCGCTGGTAGTAGCTGATGCCGGCCTCGGTCAGGCTGACCTGGCGGGTGGAGCGGTTGAGCAGGCTGGCCCCGAGCGCTTGTTCGAGGGCATCGACCTGGCGGGTCACCGAAGACGTCGCCACCCCTAGCCTGCGCGCGGCGGCGGAAAAACCCCCGGTCTCGGCGGTGGCCATGAACACCTTGATCGCCAGCAGCTTGTCCATCGTGGTTTTCCGTGGGGCAAAAGCCGAAACCTTCCTACAATTGCCCCTCTGCAATCAACCACCCGCGAGCCGTCCCATGCCAGACAACCTGTTCACCGCCCTGCCACCGCTGGCCCCCGAGGCCGATGAGCAATTCACCGAACTGCTGCGGCGGCCGGGCTTGCGCATCGAACGCATCGTCTCCAGCGGCCAGGCCAGCCCTGAGGGGTTCTGGTACGACCAGGCCGAGGGCGAATGGGTGGTCGTGCTCAGCGGCAGCGCCGGGCTGCGCCTGGAGCACGAGACGCACACCCGCGTGCTGCGCGCAGGCGACCACCTGGACATCCCGCCCCGCTGCCGCCACCGCGTGGAGTGGACCGAGCCCGGCGTGGCCACGGTGTGGCTGGCGGTTTTCTATCAGGGCTGAACCAGCGCCGCGGTGAGCGGCCTTGCCTGCAGCCGATAGAAACGCCACGGCAGCAGCACCGCCGACACCGCCAGGCCACAGGCGAAGCCCACCCACACACCCACCGGGCCCAGCGCGGAATGGAAGGCCAGCCAGTAGCTCATCGGCAGCGCCAGCAACCAGTAGCTGACCAAGGTCACCCCCACCGGCCAGCGGTAGTCCTGCAGGCCACGCAAGGCGCCCAGCGCGGTGGATTGCAGGCCGTCGGCCACCTGCATCGCCGCGACCACCACGAACATCGGCACGGCGATGGCGATGACCTGCGGGTCGTCGCTCATGGCTTCGGCGATGCGCCGCCCGAACAGCGCCAGCAGCACGGTGGCCACCAGCATCCAGGCGGTGACGCTGGCGAAGGTGGCGCTGCCGATGGCGCGGATGCGCGCCGTCTCGCCGCGGCCCTGGGCCTGGCTGATGCGAATGCTCACCGCCGCGGCCATGCCCAGCGGCAGCATGTACAGCAGCGCGCCGATCGACTGCACCACCTGGTTGGCGGCCAACGCGGCATTGCCCAGCCAGCCAAGCATCCATGCCGCGATCACCACCGCGCCGGCCTCGGCCAGGTAGCCCAGCCCCAGTGGCCAGCCCTCGCCAAGCAGCGTGCGCCAGGACAAGTGCGGCCCCTGTGGCGCCTGGCGATAGCGCGCCAACGACGGCGCCATCCGCCAATAGGCCAGGGCCAGCACCACCGCCAGCGACTCGGCGATCACCCCGGCGATGCCCGCACCCAGCAACCCCAGCGCCGGCAAGCCGAAATGCCCATGGATCAGGCCATAGCTCAGCGGCAGGTTGAACAGCACCGCGCTCATCACCAGCAGCACGGCCACCCAAGGCCGGCCGATGGCCTCCAACACGTCCTTGAACACCACCGCCAAGCAGTACGGGATCAGGAACACCGCCATGGCCTGCCAGTATGGCGTCAGCAGGGCCACGTCCGGCAGCGGCACGCCCAGCCATTGCACCAGCGGCAGCGTGGTCAGCATGGCCAGGCAGCCGAGGATGCCTACCAGCAGCCCATAGCCGAGGCCGCCACGCAGCGTGCGCGCCACCTCGCCCGGATCATCGGCGCCGAAGGCGTGGCCGACGCGCACGCTGAGGGTGGCGAGCATGCCGTACAGCCCGGCATGGAAAATCAGCCCGGCACTGCTGGTCAGCGCGACACAGGCCAGCACCAGCGTGCCCAGCGAAGCCAGCAGCACGGTGTCGGTCAGGCTGATCAGCTCGGCCGCCGACAGGCCCAACACCAGCGGCAGTGCCAGGCGCAGCAGGCCCGGCAGCTCGCCCAGCCAGGCAGTGGGTTTACGCGAAACGAGGGCAGACACGGTGACAATCTCCAATTGACATACGCCGCGTATGCTAATGCCATTTATTGACATACGCAACGTATGCTAATTTGCATCCATCGTTTTTTTTCATCGGAGCCTCAATGCCCACCCCACGCCGCAGCCGCGCCGCCATGAGCGCCGACACCACCGAACGGCTGATCGCCGTTGCCCGTCGCCAGTTCGCCGAAAAAGGCTTTGCCGCCGTGGTGATGGACGAACTGTGCGCTGAAGCCGACCTCACCCGCGGCGCCCTGCACCACCACTTCGGCGGCAAGGCCGGGCTGTTCACCGCCGTGGTGCAACACCTGCTCGACGAGATCAACCAGGCCATCGATGCCCGCTACGCCACCCACGCCGATCCGTGGGAGGGCTATATCGACACCTGCCTGTACTACTACGACCTGCTGCATGAACCAGCACTGCGGCGCATCCTGTTGCAGGATGCCCCCGGCGTGCTCGGCCCGCGCCTGCGCGAGATGGAAGAGGCCAGCTACATCGGTCCCATGGCTCAGGGCCTGGTCGAGTTGCAGCAGGCCGGCAGGCTGCGCGCGTTCGATGCCGTGGCCATGGCCCACCTGCTCAACGGCGCCATGGGCGACAGCGGTATCTGGGTGATTGCCCAGGACGATCCGCAGGCGGCCGCCGAACGCGTGAAAGGGGCGTTGCGCTGCGTGCTGGAGGGGTTGCAGGCCTGACGCCATTCGCATGTTGCAGCGCAGGGGCTCCAGCAGGTCTGCACGCCCCTGCGACAATCGGTCCCGATTTAAAATGTACTAACTTGTTAATTAGCTTGCTAAGGGATTAAACTGCCGGCATTCCACCTGCGAGATCCCTGGCATGAAAGACTCCCCCCGCGCCCGTGGCGCCTCAACCTTCATCCTGGTCGGCCTGGGCGTTGTCATCGCCCTGCTCGGCCTGCTCCTGGCTGCCGGCGGCCTCAAGCTGGCCGGCCTGGGCGGCTCCTGGTACTTCCTGACCGGCGGCCTGGCCATGGCCCTTGCCGGCCTGCTCATCGCCCGAGGCAAACCCGCCGGCGCCTGGCTGTACGCCCTGTTCCTCGCCGGCACCGCGATCTGGGCCGTGGCCGACAGCGGACTGGTGTTCTGGCCGCTGTTCTCGCGCCTGTTCATGTTCGCCGCCATCGGCCTGGTGGTCGCGCTGGTTTACCCGCTACTGGTGCGCCACAAGGCGCGCGGTGCCTATGGCATCGCCGGCTTGCTGGCCGTGGCCCTGGCGATCGCCGCCGGCAACATGTTCGTTGCCCACCCCAGCGTCGCCCCCACCGGCAACGGCCCGGGCCTGACCCCGGTGGAGCCCGGCCAGCAACAGAAGGACTGGGCCCACTACGGCAACACCGAAGGCGGCAGCCGTTTCGCCGCCCTGGACCAGATCAACCGCGGCAACGTCGACAAGCTCAAGGTCGCCTGGACCTACCACACCGGCGACGTCGCCCTCAGCGACGGCAATGGCGCCGAAGACCAGCTCACCCCGCTGCAGGTCGGCGACAAGGTGTTCATCTGCACCCCGCACAACAACCTGATCGCGCTGGACGCCGACACCGGCAAGCAGCTGTGGAAGAACGCCATTAACGCCCAGTCCAAGGTCTGGCAGCGTTGCCGTGGCATGGCCTACTTCGACGCCACCACGCCGATCGCCCAACCGAGCCAGCCGAACAGTTCACCGATCACTCTGGCCAGCGTGCCGGCCGGCGCCAACTGCCAGCGCCGCCTGCTGACCAACACCATCGACGGCCGCCTGATCGCCGTCGACGCCGACACCGGCGCGTTCTGCCAGGGCTTCGGCGAAAACGGCCAGGTCGACCTCAAGGCCGGCCTGGGCGATGTCCCGGATTCCTACTACCAGCTGTCCTCGGCACCGCTGATGGCCGGCACCACCGTGGTGGTCGGCGGGCGCGTGGCCGACAACGTGCAGACCGACATGCCCGGCGGCGTCATCCGTGGCTTCGACGTGATCAGCGGGGCCCAGCGCTGGGCCTTCGACCCTGGCAACCCGCAGGACCGCGCCGCCCCTCAGGGCGACGGCACCTACGTGCGCAGCACTCCCAACAGCTGGGCGCCGATGTCGTACGATCCGGCGATGAACACCGTGTTCTTGCCGATGGGCTCCTCGTCCACCGATATCTACGGCGTGGAGCGCAGCAGGCTTGACCACACCTATGGCGCCTCGGTGCTGGCCCTGGACGCCACCACCGGCAACCAGAAGTGGGTCTACCAGACCGTGCACAACGACCTCTGGGACTTCGACCTGCCGATGCAGCCAAGCCTGATCGACTTCACCAAGGATGACGGCAGCAGCGTGCCGGCCGTGGTGATCGGCACCAAGGCCGGGCAGATCTACGTGCTCGATCGCGCCACCGGCAAGCCGCTCACGCAAGTTGATGAAGTGCCGGTCAAGCCAAGCAACATCCCCAACGAGCCATACTCGCCGACCCAGCCGAAATCGGTGGGCATGCCGCAGATCGGCGCGCAGACCCTGACCGAGTCGGACATGTGGGGCGCCACGCCCTATGACCAGCTGCTGTGCCGCATCGACTTCAAGAAGATGCGCTACGACGGCCTCTACACCGCGCCCGGCACCGACCTGTCGCTGAGCTTCCCGGGCTCGCTGGGCGGGATGAACTGGGGCAGCATTTCCACCGACCCGGTGCATGGTTTCATCTTCGTCAACGACATGCGCCTGGGCCTGTGGATCCAGATGATCCCGTCGCAGAACAAGGGTGATGCCGCCGCCGGTGGCGAGGCGTTGAATACCGGCATGGGCGCGGTGCCGCTCAAGGGCACCCCGTATGCGGTGAACAAGAACCGCTTCCTGTCGGTGGCTGGCATCCCGTGCCAGGCACCGCCGTTCGGTACCCTGACCGCCATCGACATGAAGACCCGCCAGGTCGCCTGGCAGGTGCCGGTCGGTACCGTCGAGGACACCGGCCCCCTGGGCATCCGCATGCACCTGCCGATCAAGATCGGCCTGCCGACCCTCGGCGGCACCCTGTCCACCCAGGGCGGCCTGGTGTTCATCGCCGGCACCCAGGACTTCTACCTGCGCGCCTACGACAGCAGCAACGGCAGCGAGATCTGGAAAGCCCGCCTGCCGGTCGGCAGCCAGGGCGGCCCGATGACCTATGTGTCGCCCAGGACCGGCAGGCAGTACGTGGTGGTCACTGCCGGCGGTGCGCGCCAGTCGACCGACCGCGGCGACTATGTGATGGCGTACGCATTGCCATAAATCGCGTCGCCTGTATCGCCGGCAAGCCGGCTCCCACAGGGTGCGCGCACTCACTGTGGGAGCCGGCTTGCCGGCGATGAGGCCCTTTCAGACCACCCGAGACTTCGCAATGTCATCCGTTTCACGCCTCACCCCCACCCTGCTCCTTGCCCTCGCCAGCACCACTGCATTCGCCGCCGACAACACCCTGACCGGCGACTGGGGCGGCCTGCGCCACCAGCTCGCGGCAGACGGCATCACCTTCACCGGCGACTACAGCGGCGAGACAGCCTACAACGCCCACGGCGGCCTGCACCGTTCGGCCCGCTACTCGCAGAACCTCAAGCTGGGCGCGCAGTTCGACCTGTCGAAACTGTACGGCCTCGACAACGGCGGCAAGGTCCAGCTGACCATCAACGACCGCCGCGGCAACAGCGCCTCGGAGGACCTGGTGGGCAACCGCCTGCCGATCCAGGAAAACTACGGTGGCCTCTACACCCGCCTCACCGAACTGAGCTACGAGCGCAACCTGTCGCCTTCGCTCAACCTCAAGCTCGGCTACATGGCCATGGGCAACGACCTCGGCGGGCTGGACAGCGGCATCCTGTGCAACTTCATGAACGCCGGCTTCTGCGGCCACCCGCTGAACATGTCCGGCGGCAGCGGCTGGACCAACTACCCCAACGCTCACCTTGGCGCGCGGCTCAAGTACGACCTGGCGCCGGACTGGCAACTGCGCGTTGCGGCGTTCAACGTCGACCCCGAGAGCAACGGCAATTCCAGCCGTGCCTGGCACCTGGGGCCCAAGCACAGCACCGGCACCGTGCTCCCGCTCGAACTGGTGTACAAGCTGCGTGGCGAGCTGCCGGGCGAATACAAGGTCGGCTACTACTACGACAGCTCGAACGTGAAACGCATCGGCAGCAGCGAGGAAGTCGCCGGTCGCGGTGGCCATTACCTGCTGGTCGACCAGGCCGTGTGGAACGACCCGGCATTACCAGGGCGCAGCCTGCACGCCTTCGGCCAGTACTCGGCGTCGAGCAAGGCCGCCTCGCCATTCACCAAGTGGTACGGTGCCGGCGTGGTGCTGTACCAGCCGTTCGTGGGCCGGCCTCGGGATACCGTGGCGCTGGGTTACGGGCGCGCAGTGCCGAACCCGCGCAGCCGCGACGTGCTCGAGGATGCCGCATTCAATGCCGGCCAGCCATTCCCCGACATCGACAGCGCCGAGCAACTGATTGAGCTGAGCTACGGCTACCAGGCCACGCCGTGGCTGAACCTGCGCCCGGACGTGCAGTACATCGTCGAGCCGGGGGCGTTTTCCGGGAAGGACATCGACAACGCGCTGGTGCTCGGCTTGCAGGTCAAGGCGACATTCTGAGCACCAGGGCCGCCCTGCGGCCCTTTCGCCGGCAAGCCGGCTCCCACACCGACCGCGCAAACCTCAAGCCTTGCGCTGTCCCTGCGGGAGCCAGCTTGTCGTGGCGACGAACCACGGCGAAAGGAATGCGCAACAACCCCCGGCCAACCCAGCTTTTTCCTCTGCACCAACCACATATTTACTAATTTCCCCGCCTGCCACCCTGTCCCAGTATCTGCGCACTAAAACAACAAAGAGCGGGGAACTGTCATGAGTGCAAGTGCGTCCGTGCCTGCCAGCGTGCAGCACGATCAAGCCGGCTTTCGCCGGGTCCTGGGGCTGGGCTCGCTGCTGGCGGTAGCCGTCGGCCTGGTGGTGTCGCAAGGGGTGATGGTGATGATGCTGCAGGGGGTCGGCGCCGCCGGCCTGGGCTTCATCGTGCCGTTGGGGCTGGCCTACCTGCTGGCCCTGAGCTATGCGTTCTCCTTCTCCGAGTTGGCCCTGCTGGTGCCGCGCGCCGGCAGCCTGTCGAGCTACACCGAGGTGGCGCTGGGGCACTTCCCGGCAATCCTCGCGACCTTCTCCGGCTACGTGGTGGTGGCCATGTTCGCCCTGTCGGCCGAGTTGCTGCTGCTCGACCTGATCGTCGGCAAGGTCTACCCCGGGGTGTTCCCGCAGTATTCGGTGGCCTTCGGCGTACTTGCCCTGTTCACCGCCCTCAACCTCATGGGCATCGACATCTTCGCCAAGCTGCAGAGCGCCATGGCCGTGGTCATGGTGATCGTGCTGCTGATCCTCGGCGTTGCCGCGATCAGCGAAGGGCATGCCGACGGTGTCACCACCACCCTGCTGCAGGGCGACTGGAACCCCATGGGCGCCGGGGTGCTGGCCCTGACCGCCATGGCCGTGTGGGGCTTCGTCGGCGCCGAGTTCGTCTGCTCGCTGGTGGAGGAAACCCGCAAGCCCGAGCGCAACATCCCGCGCGCGATGATCATCGGCCTGACCGTGATCTTCGCCACCATCGGCCTGTACGGCCTCGGCGCGCTGTTCCTGGTGCCACGCGAGGCGCTGGGCAGCGATGCCCTGCCCCACTACCTGTTCGCCACCACGGTGTTCGGCAAGACCGGCGAGGTGTTCCTGGTGATCGCCGCAGTCACCGCCACCTGCAGCACCCTCAACACCTCGCTGGCGGCCATCCCGCGCATGCTCTACGGCATGGCCTGCAATGGCCAGGCGTTCCCCCAGTTCAAGCAGCTCAGCCCGCGCGCCCGTACACCTTGGGTCGCCGTGCTGTTCGTGGCGGCGATCACCGGGCTGCCGATCCTGCTGATGGGCCAGGACGCTGCGGCGATCAACCTGTTGCTGCTGGCCGCCGCGCTGGCCTGGCTGCTGGCCTACATCATCGTGCACCTGGACGTGATCGCCCTGCGCCATCGTTACCCGCACCTGGCTCGGCCGTTCCGCACGCCGTTCTATCCGCTGCCGCAACTGTTCGGCATCGGCGGCATGCTGTATGCGATCTGGAACGCATCGCCCAGCCCCGAGATGAGCCTGAAGATCTATGGCACCGCCGGGCTGGTGCTGGCGGTGGTTTCACTGATCGCGGTGGTGTGGATCAAAGCGGTGATGAAGAAGCCGTTGTTCAGGCCCGAGCCCTTGCAGCCCTGACCGCTGATCAAGCCGATGCGGCACGCTTGGCCCGGTAGCTGCCCGGGCTCTGTCCGGTCCACTTCTTGAACGCCCGGTGAAACGCGCTGGGCTCCTGGAAGCCGGTGTGCTCGGCGATCTCGGCGATGCTCAGGTGGCCTTCGCGCAGCAGCTCGAAGGCCATTGCCCGGCGCACCTCGTCCTTGATCTGCTGGTAGGAGCGCCCTTCGCGCTCCAGCTGGCGGCGAAAGCTGCTGGCGCTGAGCTTGTGCCGTGCGGCCATGGCGTCGAGCGTCGGCCACTGTCCGTAATGCAGGGCGCGCAAATGCCGATAGACCTCCGCCACCCGGCCATTCTGGTTGCGAAAGCGGATCACCAGCCCCTGCGGCGCGCTGCGCAGAAAGCCCTTCAACCCCGCCAGATCCTGCACCACCGGCAGGCGCAGCCAGGCGCTGTCGAACTCCACCTCGGTGCGCCCGCTGCCCAGGCGCAGGTCCGGCCCCCAGAGCAATGCGTCATCCTCCTGCGCCGGGCGCGCCAGGGCCAGCTCGGTACGGTCGATGGCGATGCGTCGGCCGGCCAGCCAGCACAGCAGGCCGATCACCAGCACCAGGTAGGTTTCCTCGGCGTAGACCCGGGTCAGCGGATCGGCGATGCTCGACTCCACACTGATCACGGTGCGCGCGCCACGCACCGTGACATTGCCGTTCAGGTCACGCAGGAACAGAGCGAAACTGCCCAGGCACTGGCGCAGCGCCTTGCCCAGGGTCGGTTCCTGGATCAACCCGCGACAGATCAGGGCGAAGCTGCCCAGGGGCATGCCGTGGCTGTCGAGCTGGAAGAACTCATCGTGCAGCTCGTCGATCAGCGCCAGCCACAGCTGGGCGAAGGCCTTGGCCGGCACCCGCGCCAGCGGCTGGGCCAGTACCTGCGGGTCGATGCCCACCGCCCGCAGATGGGCGTCCCGCGCCTGGGGCCGGTCGCGCAGGGCGTGGACCATGGCATTGAGGAAGTACACCGCGACCGTGTCGCTATCGCGCATGGCAAATGTCCGCTGTCTATGCTGAGTGGCAAAAAATGCCAGGTTGTCTGAACAGATCCGGCATAGGCCGCCCGCGGGCCTTTGCCTAGACTCGATCCACCCCGCAGGGTGTGGGCGCCATTCTCGCAGAGCCTCCCGCGCCCCGCCACGCCTTCGAATACGGAGCCCTCATGAGCAGCACAGAAATCTTCGTCGTCAGCGCGGTACGTTCGGCCATCGGCAGCTTCGGCGGTTCGCTCAAGGACCTGCCCCTGGCCGACCTCGCCACCCAGGTCACCCGCGCCGCCATCGAGCGTTCGGGCGTGTCCGCCGAGCAGATCGGCCACGTGGTGATGGGCAACGTGATCCCCACCGAACCGCGCGATGCCTACCTGGGCCGGGTCGCGGCAATGAACGCCGGCATTCCCAAGGAAACCCCGGCCTTCAGCGTCAACCGCCTGTGTGGCTCGGGCCTGCAGGCCATCGTCTCGGCTGCCCAGGGCCTGCTGCTGGGTGACAGCGACATCGCCCTGGCCGCCGGCGCCGAAGCCATGAGCCGCGGCCCCTACCTGCTGCCGCAGGCGCGCTGGGGCGCACGCATGGGCGACCTGCAGGGCATCGACTACATGGTCGGCATTCTTCAGGACCCGTTCGAGCACTTCCACATGGGCATCACCGCCGAGAACGTCGCGGCGGCCCATGGCATCAGCCGCCAGATGCAGGATGAAGTCGCCCTGACCAGCCAGCACCGCGCCGCCCGCGCCATCGCCGAAGGCCGCTTCAACGGCCAGATCGTGCCGATCGAGATCAAGACCCGCAAAGGCAGCGTGCAGTTCGCCGTGGACGAGAACGTGCGCACCGATGCCAGCGCCGAACAACTGGCCGGCATGAAGCCGGTGTTCAAGAAGGACGGAACCGTCACCGCCGGCAACGCCAGCAGCATCAACGACGGCGCCGCCGGCCTGGTCCTGGCCAGCGGCGACGCCGTGCGCCGCCAGGGCCTCAAGCCGCTGGCGCGGATCGTCGCCTACGCCCACGCTGGCGTGGAGCCGGCGCTGATGGGCCTGGGCCCGATCCCGGCGACGCAGAAGGTGCTGGAGAAAGCCGGCCTGAAGGTCTGCGACCTGGACGTGATCGAGTCCAACGAAGCTTTCGCCTCACAGGCCTGCGCCGTGGCTCGCGCCCTGGGCTTCGACCCGGAAAAGGTCAACCCCAACGGCTCCGGCATTTCCCTCGGCCACCCGGTCGGCGCCACCGGCGCGATCATCGCCACCAAGGCCATCCATGAACTGCACCGCGTGCAGGGCCGCTACGCCCTGGCCACCATGTGCATCGGTGGCGGTCAAGGCATCGCCATCGTCTTCGAACGCGTTTGACAGGAGTCAGCAGCATGAACATCGAACACATCGCCGTGATCGGCGCAGGCACCATGGGCAACGGCATCGCCCAGGTGTGCGCGCTGGCCGGCTACCAGGTCCTGCTGGTGGACGTTTCCGACGCCGCGCTGGAGCGTGGCGTGGCGACCCTGGGCAAGAACCTCGAGCGCCAGGTCGGCAAGGGTACCATCGACGCCGACAAGGCCAGCGCGGCCAAGGCGCGCATCCGCACCAGCACCGACTACGCCCAGCTGGCCAGCGCGCAACTGGTGATTGAGGCGGCCACCGAGAACCTCGCCCTCAAACAGCGCATCCTGCAGCAGGTGGCGGCCAATGTCGGCGCCGAGTGCCTGATCGCCACCAACACCTCGTCGCTGTCGGTGACCCAGCTGGCGGCCAGCATCGAGCAGCCGCAACGCTTCATCGGCGTGCACTTCTTCAACCCGGTGCCGATGATGGCGCTGGTCGAGATCATCCGTGGCCTGCAGACCAGCGACGCGACCTATGCCCAGGCATTGCTGGTCACCGAGCGGCTCGGCAAGACCCCGATCACCGCCGGCAACCGCCCGGGCTTCGTGGTCAACCGCATCCTGGTGCCGATGATCAACGAAGCGATCTTCGTGTTCCAGGAAGGCCTGGCCAGCGCCGAGGACATCGACACCGGCATGCGCCTGGGCTGCAACCAGCCGATCGGCCCGCTGGCGCTGGCCGACCTGGTGGGCCTGGACACGCTGCTGGCGATCATGGAGGCCTTCCACGACGGTTTCAACGACAGCAAGTACCGCCCCGCGCCGCTGCTCAAGGAGATGGTTGCGGCCGGCTACCTGGGGCGCAAGAGCGGCCGTGGCTTCTTCACCTACTAGAGGAACCGCGCCATGGCCCCGGTCACTGCGGCGCTGCGCTGCGCCAACTTCGAGGAGCGGCGTGACCGGGCCATGGCCCTGTTCGCCGAGAAAGGCTTCGGCCAGGTCAGCATGCGTGAGCTGGCGGCACACGTGGGCTTGACTGCGGGCTCGCTGTACCACCATTTCCCCAGCAAGCAGGACCTTTTGTACGACCTTATCGAGGAGTTGTACGAGGAGCTGCAGGCCACCCTCGACCAGGGGCGCCGGGCGCGGGCCCAGGGCAAGCCGGTGCTGGCCTGCCTGATCGCCGCGCATTGGCAGTTGCATGGCGAGCGGCCCTTGCAGTTCCGCCTGGCCGAGCGGGATTTCTGCTGCCTGAGCGAGGATCAACAGGCGCGCCTTGCGGGGTTGCGCGAACGCTACGAAACCGGGCTGCTGCGCCTGATTGCGCCACAGGCGCGGTTGGCCGGGGAAACCCTGGCGGCCACCGGGCATGTGCTGGCGACGCTGTTGAACCAGTTGCCCGGGATGTTGCGCGGCAAGGGCCTGGGTGAAGCCGAGGGCATGAGCTTGATGGAGGGTCTGGTGGTGGGCGCCATGGAAAGGACACTCGGTTAGCGCCTTGATCACGCCCTACAGACTGACCCCCAACGCCCGCCGCAGCTGCTCGCCACGGGCATCGTCCACCGCGCTGACCAGGGCAAAGTTGTAATCGCCATGGGACCAATAGCGAGCCTCCAGCTGGCCATCGGTGCGCTGGCCGGTAGGCATGCGCTCGAAATGCTCGCCGGGAGAGCGCAGGAACAGGCTGATGCGCTGCCCCTGGCGATCCTCGAACACCAGCAACGCCGCTGGCCCCGCCTCGTTGCTCAACAGCCGAGCCCCTACCGGCTGGAAGCCATAACCCGCCAGGTCCGGCAAGCGGCCGACACGGTTGAAGTGGGTTCCCAGCCAAGCCTGCAGGCGTGCCGGCTCGCGGGCCTCGATGTCCAGTGTGCTGGCCTCGGCGAACAACCTGTGGGCCTGCACCGCGTCGGCCATGGGCAGCATGCCGGCGAACAGCGTCGCCTCACGCGCCTGCCAGCCGCCCAACCCGCCCAGGCCTACCGCCAGCATCAGCACAGCCGCTGCTGCCAGGCGGCGCTGCCGACGTTGGCGCAGACGGCGACGCAGCGGGGCCAGGTCAAGCTCCGGATCGCTCGGCCGCTCGCCAAAGCCGGCCAGGGCCGCCCGCAGGCGTCGAGCATCGGCACGCCAGGCCTCGATGCGCACGGCCTCCTGCGGATTGGCGGCCAGCCAGGCCTCCACCTCGGCCCGGCGCGCCGGCTCCAGGCGCTCGTCGACATAGGCGTGCAGTTCGTGCTCGGTGGGGATCAGGCGTGTCATTTGAGTCTCCGCAAGGCCGGGGGCGTAGGGCTGCCCTCGGTCAGTTCACGCAGGGCGGCACGGGCACGCGACAGGCGCGACATCACGGTGCCGATGGGGATGCCAAGCGTCTCGGCCGCCTCCTTGTAGCTCAAGCCTTCGACACTGACCAGCAACAGCAATGCCCGCTGCTCGGACGACAAGCGGGCGAAAGCCTGCAAGTCGGCCTGGGCCAGCACGATGCTCTCGATCTCGCCGCCCGCCGCTTCCTCGGCCTGGCCCCGACCGAACCAGGCCAGCCAGCGCGCATGCAGGCGCTCGCGGCGCTTGCCGTCGAGGAACAACCGGTAAAGTATGGTGAACAGCCAGGGGCGCAGGCTGTCGGCATCACGCTGCTGGCCGCGACGGCTCAAGGCGCGCTCGACCGTGGCCTGGACCAGGTCGTCGGCGGTACCGGGCTCGCGGGTCAGCCACAGGGCAAAGCGGCGCAGGCGCTGCAGCAGCTCGCGCCATTGTTGGTCGTCCAGATCGTGCATGGTCGGGTTCCGGGGCCCTGCGGGCTGTCAGTGTACAAGGCAGACGCGCGGGCACGGAATCTATTCCCCCGCCGGGAATAAATCGTTTGCCCCTGCGTCGTACCGGTTCATTCCACCTGACCGGACCGTTCCCATGACTACTCCCCTGCACGGCCCCGCCAAGGCCCTGCGCCTGGCCGCCATCGCCGCCACGCTGGCCGCCCTGGGCGCAGGCTTCGCCTACGCCGCCGGCTGGATCGGCGCGCCAAGGCTGACCCCGCAACGCATCATCGACACCTTCGAAGCCCAGGCCGGCCACCACCCCGGCTACCGGAAGAACCATGCCAAGGGCCTGTGTGTCAGCGGTTACTTCCAGGCCAGCGGCCAGGCCGCCTCGCTGTCCAGCGCCCGGGTGTTCAGCCAGCAGAAGGTGCCGGTGATCGGCCGTTTCGCCATCGGCGGCGCCAATCCGTTCGCGCCGGACACCGCCATACCGGTGCGCAGCCTGGCGGTGCAGTTGACCAGCGACGACGGCCAGGTCTGGCGCACCGGCATGAACAACCCGCCGGTACTGGCTGTGAGCACGGTCGAAGGTTTCTATGAACAGGTCCTGGCCGGCGCCCCGGACCCGGCCACCGGCAAACCCGACCCGGCCAGGCTGCAAGCCTTCTTCGCCGCCCACCCGGAGAGCGCGGCGTTTCGCCAGTGGGCGGCCAGCTACAAGCCCAGCGACAGCTTCGCCAGCACCGCCTACAACAGCATCAACGCCTTCCGCCTGATCGATGCCAATGGCCAGGCGCACCCGGTGCGCTGGGCAATGGAGCCGCAGGCGCCTTACGCCGCCTTGCCCGCGCAGGTCGACGACAAGCAGTTCCTGCAGCACGACCTGCAGCAACGCCTGGCCCAGGGCCCGCTGCGCTGGACCCTGCGCCTGACCCTGGCCGAGCCCGGCGATCCGGTGGACGACCCTGCCCGTCCGTGGCCCGCCGAACGCCGCAGCCTCGATGCCGGCACCCTGGTCCTGGAGCAGGTCGACGGCCCCGAGCAAGGCGCCTGCCGCGACCTGAACTTCGACCCGCTGATCCTGCCCCACGGCATCGAACCTTCCGCCGACCCGATCCTCGCCGCCCGCTCGGCCGCCTATTCGGTGTCGTTCAACCGCCGCAGCCACGAGTCGCTGACCGAAGGAGCCCGCCCATGAGCGCCACTGCCTTTCACCCCCTGGCCCGGCTGCTGCATTGGCTGATGGCCGTGCTGATCCTGGCCATGCTGTTCATCGGCGTGAGCATGGTCGCCGACCTGTCGCCCCGCCACCCTTGGCTGGTCGAGCTGCACAAGGCCACCGGCCTGGCCTTGCTGGTGCTGGTGATCCTGCGCATCGTCCTGCGCCTGAGCCTGGCGCACCCGCCACTGCCTCGCGACCTGCCCGCCCTGCAGCGCCTGGCCGCCGGCGCCTCGCACCTGCTGCTGTATGGGCTGATGCTGGCCATGCCGCTGCTCGGCTGGGCGATGCTCTCCGCAGGCGGTTACCCCCGCCCGCTGCAACTGCCCGCCATCGCCCCCCACGACCTGCAGCTCTACGCCCTGCTACGCCAGGCCCACGGCTGGGCCGGCTACCTGCTGTTCGCCACGGTGCTGGCGCACCTGGGCGCGGCCCTGGTGCATGGCCTGGTGCGTCGCGACGGCGTCTTGCGTAGCATGTGGCCAGGCCCATTGCGTCGCGGTGAATGAGCACCGCCAGGGCTCGACAAATGTAAATAATAATTACTAACATCGGCGCTCATTTCGTCGAACTGCCCTGGACTGCCTTATGAACGCCGCAAAGGACCCTGCCACGCTTGCCCCGGTGAGCAGCCCGCCCAGCACCCTGGACCTGCGCCCGCTGATGCTGGCCAACATGGCCTGCACCATGTCGATGATGGCTTTCGTCGCCCTGATCGGCCCAATCGCCCGCTTGCTGGGCATGGCCACCTGGCAGGCCGGCGCGGCGGTGACCGTGGCCGGCGTGGTCTGGGTGCTGCTGGCCCGGCCCTGGGGCCGCTTGGCCGATCGGATTGGCCGGCGCCGGGTGTTGCTGCTGGGCAGCGGCGGCTTCACCCTGGCCTATTGGGTGCTGTGCCTGTTCATCGACGGCGCGCTGCGCTGGCTGCCGGGCGCGACCCTGGCCTTCTTCGGCCTGATGCTGGCGCGGGGCATGATCGGCGCTTTCTATGCCGCGCTGCCGGTGGGCGGCAACGCGCTGATCGCCGATCACGTCGAGCCGCAGCGCCGGGCGCGGGCCATGGCCTCGCTGGGTGCGGCCAACGCGGTCGGCCTGGTGCTGGGCCCGGCCCTGGCCGCGCTGCTGTCGCGCTACAGCCTGAGCATGCCGTTCTATGTGCTGTCGCTGCTGCCGGCCACGGCGTTCGTCGTGCTGCTGTTCAAGCTCAAGCCACAGCCGTTGGCCCAGACCCATGCGCCCAACCCGGTGCGACTGTCCGACCCGCGCCTGCGCAGGCCTTTGCTGGTGGCCTTCAGCGCCATGCTGAGCATCACCGTGTCGCAGATCGCCGTCGGTTTCTTCGCCCTCGACCGCCTGCAGCTCGAGGCCGGCGCCGCCGCCCAGGCCGCGGGCATCGCCTTGACCAGCGTGGGCGTGGCGCTGATGCTGGCCCAGGTGTTCCTGCGCCAGTTGGAATGGCCACCTCTGAAGATGATCAAGGTCGGCGCCTGCGTATCCGGGCTCGGTTTCGCCGCCGCAGCCCTGGCCACCAGCGCGCCGTGGCTTTGGGGTGCGTTCTTCGTCGCCGCGTTCGGCATGGGCTTCGTGTTCCCGGCCTTCTCGGCCCTGGCGGCCAATGCCATGCACGCCAGCGAACAGGGTGCGACGGCCGGCTCGATCGGCGCCGCCCAAGGCATGGGCGCGGTAATCGGACCGCTGGCCGGTGCCCTGGTCTATGCCCTCGATCCGCGCCTGCCGTTCCTGGCCGTGGGCGCCCTGCTGTTACTGGTCGGTCTGTGGCCGGCAGCGTCCGACCAGCGCCACTGACGCGCACAGCGCGCAAGCGTGCAGAGTGTGTTTTAATGCCTCGCCCATTATTTTTGACACCTCTGCAAACAAGGCGGCTATGGACACGGGGACACGACTCAAACTGGTGCGTGAACGCAACAACCTCTCCCAACGGGAGCTGGCCCGCCGCAGCGGCCTGACCAACTCGACCATCTCGCAGATCGAGCAGAACCGGGTCAGCCCTTCAGTCAGCTCCCTGAAGAAACTGCTCGAAGGGATCCCCATGTCCCTGGCCGAGTTCTTCAGTTTCGACGAGCCGGTGCGCGAGGAGCGCTATGTGTTCCGTGGCGGCGAACAACCCGACCTGGGCCGCAACGGCCTGCGCATGCTGCTGGTCGGCGCCAGCGTCGAAGGTCGGCAGATGCGCATGCTGCGCGAGCTGTACGCACCGGGTGCCGATTCCGGCGAGCCGATCGTGCATGCCGAAGGCGAGGAATGCGGCCTGGTCACCCGTGGCACCCTGGAACTGTGGGTCGATGGCCAGGTGAGCATCCTCAATGCCGGCGACGGCTACTACATCCCCACCACCCTGCCCCACAGCTTCAAGAACATCGGCCCCGACGAGGCCGAGATCATCAGCGCCAACACCCCGGCGAACTTCTGACCCGCGCATGACCACCGTTGCCAGCCGCGAGGCCTACCAGTGCCTGCGTGATGCCGCCCTTGGCGTCCGCCCGCTGGTGGCGGTCGCTCGTTTGGCCGGTGGGCAGGTCGAGGTGCTGGTCGAAGGCTGGCGCCTGACCTTGGTGCTGGACAGCGAGGGGCTGGCCCACTGCAGCCACTGCCAGTGTCCGGATGGACGGCTGGGCACGCTGGACGATTGGCACCGCTACGGCACCAATCCGGTCGATCACCTGAGCCTTTGGGAACGCAGGCAGATAGAGCGACTGCTTCCAGTCATGCCTGCCTGACCAAGGCCTGCTCGACGAAATCCAGGCGGTCCTGGCCGAAGAACATCTGCCCGTCGACAAAGACCGTCGGCGCCCCGAACAAACCGCGCTCGACCGCCTCCTCGGTGGCTTTGCGCAACGCGTCCTTGACCTCGGGCCGGGCGGCCAGTTCATGGAACATCTCGGCCTCGAAGCCACCGGCGGCCAGGGTTTCATCCAGTACCGCGGGATCTGCCAGATTGCGCCCGTGCACGAACAGCCCTTCGAACAATACCTTCAACAGCGCCTCGAAACGCTCTTCGGCAAACAGCTGGATGCCGATCAGCCCGCGCATCAGGTTCAGGGTGTTGACCGGGAACCCCGGCGGCAGGGTCAGCGGCACGCCATAGCGATCGGCATAGCGCTTGAGGTCGATGCGCATATAGCGCCCCTTGGCCGGCACCATTACCGGCGAGGCATTGCCGGTGGCCTGGAACACCCCACCCAATAGAATCGGCTTGTACACCAACCGCGCCCCATGACGCGCGCACAGGGCGGGTAGCTGGGTGGAAGCCAGGTAGGTGGCCGGGCTGCCCAGGTCCAGGAAGAACTCGACGGTCTTGCTCATGATTCAATCCTTGTATGAGGGTGGGATTTACCAGCGCTCCATCCACGGGCGCAGGTCCAGCTCGAAGGTCCAGGCATCACGCGGTTGCGCATGCAGGAACCAGTAACTGTCAGCGATATGCGCAGGATCGAGGATGCCGTCCTGGTCCTTGAGCGCATAGCGTTCAGGGAAACTGTCGCGGATGAAGGCGGTGTCGATGGCACCATCGACCACCACGTGGCCGACATGGATGTTCCGCGGCCCCAGTTCCCGCGCCATGCTCTGGGCCAGGGCGCGCAGGCCATGCTTGGCGCCGGCGAAGGCGGCGAAACCGGCCGCGCCGCGGGTGCCGGCGGTAGCACCGGTGAAGAGGATGGTGCCTCGCTCTCGGGTGACCATGCGCCGGGCGACCGCCTGGGCGGTGAGAAAGCCGGCGAAGCAGGCCATTTCCCAGATTTTGAAGTACTTGCGCGGGGTCTCCTCGAGGATGCTGCACGGCACATTGGCGCCGATGTTGAAGACGAACGCCTCGATCGGGCCGATATCGCGCTCAATGGTCTCCACCAGCTCGGCGACCTCCTCTTCCTTGCGCGCATCCGAGCCAAAGCCATGGGCCTGGCCGCCCTCGGCGCGAATCTCGGCGAGCAGCGGCTGCAGCTTCTGCGCCTCGCGCCGGGTCACGCAGGCGATGTAGCCCTCGCGGGCGAAACGCTTGGCAATCTCGCCGCCGGTGGCATCACCCGCCCCGATCACCAGCACGACTTTTTGTTGTTCTGCCATGGACCGCTCCATTGATGAATGATCGTTTAGTAAACGAACGCTATGCTACGATCAGCTCATCGTCAAGCTCACACCACGAGGTTGCGCGCATGCGCTATGCCACCGACCACAAGCAACAGACCCGCGAAAAACTGCTGTCCAGCAGCGGCGCCCTGGCCAAGCGCGGCGGTTTCGCCGCCACTGGCGTGGCCGGGCTGATGAAGGCCATCGGCCTGACCGGCGGCGCCTTTTACAACCACTTCCCGTCCAAGGATGACCTGTTCAGCGAGATCGTCCGCCGCGAGCTGGCCAACAGCCCGCTGGCGCGCCTGGTCGAACGTGGCACCGACCGTGCGCGGCTCAAGCGCCTGCTCGACCAGTACCTGAGCCTGGCGCACCTGCACAATGCCGAAGGCGGCTGCCCGTTGCCGCCACTGGGGGTGGAGATCGCCCGCGCCGAACGGCCGGTGCGCGAACAGGCTGAACACTGGCTGCTGGAATTGCATGAGGCCTGGAGCGAAACCCTGGATGACCCCGACCTGGCCTGGGCCTTGCTCAGCCAGTGTGTCGGCGCGCTGGTGGTGGGGCGCATGCTGGCCAGCGAACCGGTGCAGGCACAGGTGCTGGACGCCAGCCGCAAGCTGGTCGAGCAGGTCTTCGATGAAGTTCGCTAGCACGCTGCTGGGGTTGCTGATGACCCTGCCCGCCTTCGCCCAGGACAGCTGCCCGACCGGGCAGTACCAGGTCTGCCTGGTGGTATGCTTCTGCGCGCCCATCGACCCCAACCAAGGCGGCCAGGTGCTGCAGGATGTCGAGCGCATGGCCACCGGCAGCCTGGTGTTCGCCCTGCGCCAGGCCCGCGACGAAGCCACCGCCAATGGCACGCAGCCGATTCCCCTGCATATCCGCGCCCAGCTCGAACCCTGGTACGACTTCGCCGTGCTCGACGCGGCGCGCTACCGGGTCGGCAACGAACAGCAGATCAGCGCCGCCAACGCACTACTGCAGAACCCGGACGTCAACGCCGTGACCCTGATCGACACGGTCATCTTCCGCCGCCCCGCCGATGCCGAGGACAACGTGGCATTGTGGGCCCATGAGCTCAAGCACGTGCAGCAGTATCAGGCGCTGGGCGTCGAGGGCTTCGCCCAGCAGTACACCCGTGACTACCAGGCTCTGGAGGGCCCCGCCTACGAGATCGAGGCCAAGGTGGCCAAGGCATTGCGTGAAAAGGCCGCTGGCGGGCCGCGCTGACTGCGCAATTCTGATGGGTGCCCATGCGTCATGATTGATGATGGCACCCGACATATCATTGCCCGTGATAATAACCTTCGCTCCATTTGATTCGTGCGTCACGCGCAAGACACTCAAACTCCGCCCACTACTAATATCTCGGCGGAGTTCTCCATGGATCACTCACTCAAACCCTTGCGCTTCCCCCTCGCTGCCCTGGCAGTGGTGGTGCTCAGCGCTTGCGGTCGCACCCCCGACGCCGTGCAGGCTCCCGCCGCGCCCAAAGTCAGCGTAGCCAAGGTGATCGAACAGCCGATCAACGAATGGGACGAGTTCACCGGCCGCCTCGAAGCGCCGGAAACCGTCGAGGTACGCCCGCGGGTGTCCGGCCAGGTCGACCTGGTGGCCTTCACCGAAGGCGCCCAGGTGAAAAAAGGCGACCTGCTGTTCCAGATCGACCCGCGCCCGTTCCAGGCCGAAGTCCGCCGCCTCGAAGCCCAGCTGCAACAAGCCAAGGCCACCGCCATCCGCAGCGCCAACGAAGCCCGCCGTGGCGAGCGCCTGCGTGACAGCAACGCCATCTCCGCGGAACTGGCCGAGTCGCGCACCAGCGCCGCCGCCGAGGCCCGCGCCGGGGTCGACGCGATCCAGGCCCAGCTCGACCTGGCCCGCCTGAACCTGAGCTTCACCCGCGTCACCGCGCCGATCAGCGGCCGGGTCAGCCGCGCCCAGTTCACCGCCGGCAACATCGTCACGGCCGACGTCACCCCGCTGACCAGCGTGGTCTCCACCGACAAGGTCTACGCCTACTTCGACGCCGACGAGCGCGTGTACCTCAAGTACAGCCAGCTGGCCCGCGACGGCCAGCGCGGCCAGAGCACCCCGGTGTACCTGGGCCTGACCAACGAGACCGGCAACCCGCACCTGGGCCAGATGAACTTCGTCGACAACCAGGTCAACCCGCGCACCGGCACCATCCGTGGCCGCGCCGTGTTCGACAACCGCGACGGCCAGTTCACCCCGGGCCTATACGCGCGCCTGAAGCTGGTCGGCAGCGCCCAGTACGACGCCGTGCTGATCAACGACGAAGCGGTCGGCACCGACCTTGGCAAGAAATTCGTGCTGGTCATGGACAAGGACAACAAGGCCGCCTACCGCGCCGTGGAACTGGGGCCCAAGCTCGAAGGCCTGCGTATCGTGCGCAGCGGCCTGGGCAAGGACGACCGCATCGTGGTCAAAGGCCTGCAGCGCGTGCGCCCTGGCTCGCCGGTCACCCCGGAAGAAACGCCGATGGCCAGCGAGCAGACCCTCGCCGCCCTCGCCCAGCAGCGTCAGGCCCTGGAGGCCAGCAACCCGGCGCCGAAGGTTGCCGGCGCCAATGTCAAAGTCGCCAGCGCCCAAGCGCCGCGCGGTTAAGGGACAACACCGATGAACTTTTCGAAATTCTTCATTACCCGGCCGATCTTCGCCGCGGTGCTGTCGCTGGTGCTGCTGATCGCAGGTTCCATCTCGCTGTTCCAGCTGCCGATCAGCGAATACCCCGAAGTGGTGCCGCCCACCGTGGTGGTCCGCGCCAACTTCCCCGGCGCCAACCCCAAGGTGATCGGCGAAACCGTCGCAGCGCCCTTGGAGCAGGCCATCACCGGTGTCGAGAACATGCTGTACATGTCCTCGCAATCCACCGCCGACGGCAAGCTGACCCTGACCATCACCTTCGCCCTGGGCACCGACCTGGACAACGCCCAGGTGCAGGTGCAGAACCGCGTCACCCGTACCCAGCCCAAGCTGCCGGAAGAAGTGACCCGTATCGGCATCACCGTCGACAAGGCCTCGCCCGACCTGACCATGGTCGTGCACCTGACCTCGCCGGACAACCGCTATGACATGCTCTACCTGTCCAACTACGCCATCCTCAACATCAAGGATGAGCTGGCGCGCCTGGGCGGCGTGGGCGACGTGCAGCTGTTCGGCATGGGCGACTACTCGCTGCGCGTGTGGCTCGATCCGAACAAGACCGCCTCGCGCAACCTGACCGCCAGCGACGTGGTGGCCGCGATCCGCGAGCAGAACCGCCAGGTCGCCGCCGGCCAGCTCGGCGCCCCGCCCGCCCCCGGTTCGACCAGCTTCCAGCTGTCGATCAACACCCAGGGCCGCCTGGTCAACGAGGAAGAGTTCGAGAACATCATCATCCGTGCCGGTGCCAACGGCGAGATCACCCGCCTGAAGGACATCGCCCGGGTCGAACTCGGCTCCAGCCAGTACGCCCTACGCTCGCTGCTGAACAACCAGCCGGCGGTGGCCATCCCGATCTTCCAGCGTCCGGGCTCCAACGCCATCGAGATCTCCGACGAAGTGCGGGCGAAGATGGCCGAGCTGAAGAAGGACTTCCCCGAAGGCATGGACTACAGCATCGTCTATGACCCGACCGTGTTCGTCCGTGGCTCCATCGAGGCGGTGGTGCACACCTTGTTCGAAGCGCTGGTCCTGGTGGTGCTGGTCGTCATCCTGTTCCTGCAGACCTGGCGCGCCTCGATCATTCCGCTGCTGGCCGTGCCAGTGTCGCTGATCGGTACCTTTGCGGTCATGCACCTGTTCGGCTTCTCGCTCAACGCGCTATCGCTGTTCGGCCTGGTACTGGCCATCGGTATCGTGGTGGACGACGCCATCGTCGTGGTGGAGAACGTCGAACGCAACATCGGGCTGGGCCTGAAACCGCTGGAAGCCACGCAAAAGGCCATGAGCGAAGTGACCGGGCCGATCATCGCCACGGCGCTGGTGCTGTGCGCCGTGTTCGTGCCGGCGGCGTTCATCTCTGGCCTTACCGGGCAGTTCTACAAACAGTTCGCCCTGACCATCGCCATCTCCACCGTGATCTCGGCGTTCAACTCGCTGACCCTGTCGCCGGCCCTGGCCGCCGTGCTGCTCAAGGACCACCACGCGCCCAAGGACCGTTTCTCGCGGTTCCTGGAAAAACTCCTGGGCAGCTGGCTGTTCGCCCCGTTCAACCGCTTCTTCGATCGCGCCAGCCATGGTTATGTCGGTGGCGTGCGCCGGGTCATCCGCTCCAGCGGTATCGCCCTGTTCGTCTATGCCGGCCTGATGGGCCTGACCTACCTGGGCTTTTCGTCCACCCCGACCGGCTTCGTGCCGTCCCAGGACAAGCAGTACCTGGTGGCCTTCGCCCAGTTGCCTGACGCCGCCAGCCTCGACCGCACCGAGGCGGTGATCAAGAAGATGAGCGAGATCGCTCTCAAGCAGCCAGGCGTGGCCGACTCGGTAGCCTTCCCGGGCCTGTCGATCAACGGTTTCACCAACAGCCCGAACAGCGGCATCGTGTTCACCCCGCTCAAGCCGTTCGACGAGCGCAAGGACCCGAGCCAGTCGGCGGCAGCCATCGCGGCCGCACTGAACGCCCAGTTCGCCGATATCCAGGACGCCTACATCGCGATCTTCCCGCCTCCGCCGGTACAAGGCCTGGGCACCATCGGCGGCTTCCGCCTGCAGATTGAGGACCGCGGCAACCTGGGCTATGAAGCGCTGTACAAGGAAACCCAGAACATCATCGCCAAGAGCCACAACGTGCCGGAACTGGCGGGCCTGTTCACCAGCTACCAGGTCAACGTGCCGCAGGTCGATGCCGCCATCGACCGGGAAAAGGCCAAGACCCATGGCGTGGCGATCAACGACATCTTCGACACCCTGCAGGTCTACCTGGGCTCGCTGTACACCAACGACTTCAACCGCTTTGGCCGCACCTACCAGGTCAACGTCCAGGCCGAGCAGCAGTTCCGCCTCGACGCCGAACAGATCGGCCAGTTGAAGGTGCGCAACAACCTGGGCGAGATGATCCCGCTGGCGACCTTCCTCAAGGTCAGCGACACCTCGGGGCCTGACCGCGTGATGCACTACAACGGCTTCATCACCGCCGAAATCAACGGCGCTGCGGCCCCCGGCTACAGCTCCGGCCAGGCCGAGGCTGCAATCGAGAAGCTGCTCAAGGAAGAGCTGCCCAACGGCATGACCTTCGAGTGGACCGACCTGACCTACCAGCAGATCCTCTCGGGCAATACCGCACTGTTCGTGTTCCCGTTGTGCGTGCTGCTGGCGTTCCTGGTGCTGGCCGCCCAGTACGAAAGCTGGAGCCTGCCGCTGGCGGTGATCCTGATCGTGCCAATGACCCTGCTGTCGGCCATCACCGGGGTGATCATCTCCGGTGGCGACAACAACATCTTCACCCAGATCGGCCTGATCGTACTGGTGGGCCTGGCGTGCAAGAACGCGATCCTGATCGTCGAGTTCGCCAAGGATGAACAGGCCAAGGGCCTCGACCCGCTGGCTGCGGTACTGGAAGCCTGCCGTCTGCGTCTGCGGCCGATCCTGATGACCTCGATCGCCTTCATCATGGGTGTGGTGCCGCTGGTGTTCTCCTCCGGCGCCGGTGCCGAGATGCGTCACGCCATGGGTGTGGCGGTGTTCTCGGGGATGATCGGGGTGACCGTGTTCGGCCTGTTCCTGACCCCGGTGTTCTTCTTCCTGATCCGCCGTTTCGTCGAGCGTCGCCAGGCCCGCAAGGCCGAGCACGCCGTGGCACTGGAGAACCATGCATGAAGTTGCTCAAACCCCTGACCCCGAGCCTGCTGGCACTGGCCCTGGCGGCCTGCGCGGTGGGCCCGGACTACCAGGCCCCGCTGACCGAACCGGCCAAGCTGGACGCCGGCCTTGAAGCCAAAGCCTATGACCGCAGCCGCTTCGAGAGCGTGTGGTGGAAACAGTTCGACGACCCGGTGCTGAACCAGCTGGTGCAGGCATCGCTGGACGGCAACCGCGACCTGCGCGTGGCCTTCGCCCGCCTGAAAGCGGCGCGGTCGATTCGCGAGGACGTGTCCAACGACCAGATCCCCGTGGTCACCAGCCGCGCCAGCAGCGAGCTGGGCAAGGGCCAGGTCCCTGGCCAGACCGAGCGCCGAGTCAACAGCGAACGCTATGACCTGGGCCTGGACATGGCCTGGGAGCTTGACCTGTTCGGCCGCATCCAGCGCCAGATCGAGGCCAGCGAAGCCCAGGAAGCGGCGGCCGAGGCTGACCTGCAGCAACTGCAGGTCAGCCTGATCGCCGAGCTGGTCGACGCCTACGGTCAATTGCGTGGCGCGCAACTGCGCGAGCAGATCGCCGTGGCCAACCTGAAGACCCAGCAGCAGTCGCGGGACATCACCGTGACCCTGCGCGACACCGGGGTCGGCAACGAGCTCGACGTGGTCCGCGCCGACGCCCGCCTGGCGGGTGTCGAAGCCACCGTGCCGCAATTGCAGGCCGAACAGGTACGGGCGAAGAACCGCATCGCCACCCTGCTCGGCCAGCGCCCGGACGCCATGATTGTCGACCTGTCGCCCAAGGCCCTGCCGGCCATCGCCAAGGCCTTGCCGGTGGGCGACCCCGGCGAGCTGCTGCGCCGCCGCCCGGACATCCGCAGCGCCGAGCGTCAGCTGGCTGCGGCCACGGCCAACGTCGGCGTGGCCACCGCCGACCTGTTCCCGCGGGTCAGCTTGAGTGGCTTCCTCGGCTTCACCGCCGCCCGCGGTTCGCAGATCGGCTCCTCGGCGGCCAACGCCTGGGCGCTGGGCCCGAGCATCACCTGGGCGGCGTTCGACCTGGGCAGCGTGCGCGCCCGCCTGCGCGGCGCCAAGGCCGATGCCGAAGGGGCGCTGGCCAACTACGAACAGCAAGTGCTGCTGGCCCTGGAAGAGTCCTCCAACGCCTTCAGCGACTACGGCAAGCGCCAGCAGCGCCTGCTGGCGCTGATGCGCCAGAGCGACGCCAGCCGCAAGGCGGCGGACCTGGCCTCGGTGCGCTACCGCGAAGGCACGGTGGATTACCTGGTGCTGCTCGACGCCGAGCGCGAGCGCCTGAGCGCCGAAGACGCCCAGGCCCAGGGCGAGGTCGAGCTGTACAGCGGCATCGTCGCGATCTACAAGGCGCTTGGCGGCGGCTGGCAACCCGATGTGGTGGCCAGCTCGCGCTGACCGCCCGCTGATGTGAAGACTCCTTTGGTTGGTTCCTCCCCCAACCGTTTGCCCCGAAGGCCTTGGTCTTCGGGGCTTTTTTATGCGCCGCTGGTGCCTAGGCGTATCCCCTGGATCGGCCTTTCAAGGTGTTCGGCGTTGGAGTTGCAGCGTTCTTGAGATCGAGCGCCGCGCGGGCGGCGCTCGATCTGATAGGCAGAGCAAGGCTTGCGGTGAACACCTGGAGGCCCTTACTCGGTCAATAGTCTCGGGCGCAAAGACCTAGGATCGGCCTCACGCTCTTGACCGCCAGCAACACCTCCCTGTGCCGTCATGGCTTTGCAACTGCCGCGAATAATGGCATATATCGAAGTCCGCCTGCCCACCCCCACCAGGAGAATCCCCATGCTCGGCGTGACCGACTACGGCGCTTTCGTGATCGCGTTCCTCATCCTCCTGGCGATCCCCGGGCCCGGCAACTTCGCCCTGATCACCGCCACCGGCAAGGGCGGCATCAAGGGCGGGCTGGCCGCCACCTTCGGGGTGATCCTCGGCGACCAGGTGCTGATGTGGCTGGCGGTGGCCGGCGTGGCCACCTTGCTGGCCACCTACCCCACCGCCTTCCACGTGGTGCAGTGGGCCGGCGCCGCCTACCTGGCCTGGCTCGGCCTGCGCATGGTGCTGAGCAAGCCCGGCGGCGCCCCGCGCGAGAGCCGCATGGCCAGCGGCCGCTACCTGCGCCAGACCATGATGATCACCCTGCTCAACCCCAAGGCGATCATGTTCTACATGGCGTTCTTCCCGCTGTTCATCGACCCGGTGCGCCACCAGGGCGTGATCACCTTCGCCTTCATGGCGCTGACCGTGGCCGGGCTTACCTTGCTCTACGGCCTGATCGCGGTGTTCCTTACCCACCGACTGGCCGAGCGCATGCGCGCCAGCCCGCGCATCGCCAACCTGCTCGAACGGCTGGCCGGCGCCTGCCTGGTCGGCTTCGGCATCAAGTTGGCGGCGATGCGCTGAGGCTCAGGCGTCGCGCAGCAGGTCGTGGGCGTCGAGCAGGCGGAAGGCCACTTGCGGGTTGCGCTCGAGCCCCCGGCGGATCGCCGCGGGAATGGCTTGGCGCGTCTTGCGGCACAGGCCCAACTGCGCCTCCAGTTCGATGACGATACCGCGCATGGTGCGCACTTCGTTGAAGCCTGGGGTGATGTGCACGCGGATGCCGAGCTGCTCGTAGAGGCGTGACTGCAGGCGCTGCAGGTCTTCAAGATCCCTGAGGTTCTCCAGCCGCTCGACCAGACGCTTTTCCTCCTCGCGGGTGAGCAGCAGGATGCGCCGCTCGGGGCCGTCGGTCAGACGTTCGCGGCCGCAGTCGCAGGCGCCCGGCGGGCATGGGTGGCGTTGGGGGAGCGGGTTGGTCATGGCTGCAAGGATAGCCGCTGCATTTTCCTTGTGCCGCCTGGTCCGGCTTCATCGCCGGCAAGCGGCCGATCGTTGCTGTTGCGCAAGCTCAGCCTCCCGCCAGCAGACTGCGGTCGAACATGAACGCCCCCGCCCCCTGCGGGGTATGCCGGTACAGCTGCTGCGGCCGCCCGAGCCTGGGCTGGACCTTCTCGCCGGTGTCCTGCACCCAGCCTTCGCTTTTCATGCGTTCAAGGCGTTTGCGCAGCGAGGTGTTGTTGACCACCTGCCCCAGGCACGCCTGCACCGCTGCCAGGGCGTCCAGCACAGTGAACCGCTCGGGCGCCAGGTACAACGGCAGGTTGGTGTACACGGCCTTGGCCGCCAACCGCTCACTGGCGCGCTCGACCAGCAGGCCATGGTCGAACGGCAGCGACAGCTCACGCGACAGAACGCTTTGAAGGTCAAAGAAGGCAACCTGCGCGTTTTCTACCACGACCGCCGGATCGAGCAGCGCCAGATAGTAGGTGCTCAAGGTCCAGCCCCGTGGGTCGCGAACGCCATTGCCTTCAGTGCCTACCTGTTCCAGATGGCGGGGGACCACCTTGGCCTTTTCCGCCAGGACACGGGCGGCGGCGGCATCCAGACTGTTGTCCGAGGTGCTGCCATTGACGATCACACCTGGCAGGGCCCATTGCCCTTCGTAGGGCTCGCGTCCACGCCGGTGCAGCAACACCTCCAGGCGAAGGCTGTGCGGCGACAGGCGCAGGGCAATGATATCCACGCTGGCCAGGACTTGTGCTGTGCTCACGGTACGATTCCTTCTGGTAACCCGCCTATATTCCACCAGAGCTATTAAGTCTAGCAAGCGCCAATTCTAATTTGGGAATAGCCTTGACATACATAATGTACCAGATGAATTATATACCCATCTCAGCCGAGGACCTCTGCCCATGATCATCGCCAGCTTCGACGTCGACGCGCAAAACGGCTTTACCGTCAACGCTCCCCAGGAGTTGCCGGTACCTGGCGGCCACCTGATCGCGCCTGCGCTCAACACCATGGCCCAGCGTGCCACGCTGCGCTTGGGCAGCAAGGACGCGCACCCGGCCAATGCCGCCTGGATGGTCGCCGACGCCGGGCAGATGCTGCAACCGCTGCCCCTGGCCAACGCCGACCTGACCTGGGTCAGCCACTGCGTCCCCGGCACGCCCGGCTTCGAACTGCTCCCCGGCCTGCCCGCCCCCATCGACTACGACTACTTCGTCTGGAAAGGCGTCGAACCCGACCTGCACCCCTACGGCGCCTGCTACCACGACCTGGCGGAACGCCGCTCCACCGGTGTCATCGAGTTCCTCAAGGTGCAACAGGTACAGGCGATCATCGTTGGTGGCCTGGCGCTGGACTACTGCGTGCGCACCACCGCCCTGCAACTGCGCCGCGCCGGTTTCGAGGTGTTGTTGTACCTGCCGGCCTGCCGCGCACTGAGCGCCGAGGGCGCGCAGCAGGCGTGCACAGAGATGGCCACCGCCGGCATCCACCTGTGCCCCGATGAACAGGACCTCGACCGCCAACTGGCGCAACTCAAGGAGGATCGCCCATGAGCGACAGCGTTTTCGGCCCACGGATCATCCAGAACCTGCTGGACACCGACTTCTACAAGATCACCATGATGCAGGCGGTGCTGCACAACTACCCCAACGCCGAGGTGGAATGGGAATTCCGCTGCCGCAACAACGAAGACCTGGCGCCCTACCTGGCCGAGATCCGCTACCAGATCGAACAACTGGCCGATGTCTCGGTAACCCACGACCAGCTGGCCTACCTTGAGAAGATCCCGTTCATCAAGGCGGATTTCATCCGTTTTCTCAGCCTGTTCCGCTTCAACCTGCGCTACGTGCAGGTAGGCCTGGACGCTACCGGACAGCTGGCGATCCACGTGCACGGCCCGTGGCTGCACGTGATCCTGTTCGAGATCCCGCTGCTGGCGATCATCAGCGAGGTGCGCAACCGCTACCGCTATCGCGAGGTAGTGATCGAGCAGGTCGGCGAGCGTCTGTACCAGAAGCTCGACTGGCTCAGGGCCGAGGCCAGCGACGACGAGCTTGCCGGCCTACAACTGGCCGACTTCGGCACCCGCCGGCGCTTCTCGTACCGGGTACAGGAAGAGGTGGTGCACATCCTCAAGCGCGACTTCCCGGGCAAGTTCGTCGGCACCAGCAACGTGCACCTGGCCCGCGAGTACCAGATCAAGCCGATCGGCACCATGGCCCACGAGTGGTTCATGGCCCACCAGCAGCTCGGTCCACGGCTGCTCGACAGCCAGGCCGCCGCACTGGAGTGCTGGGTGCGTGAGTATCGTGGTCAGTTGGGCATCGCCCTGACCGACTGCATCGGCATGGATGCCTTCATGCGCGACTTCGACCTGTATTTCACCAAGCTGTTCGACGGCCTGCGCCACGACTCGGGCGAGCCGCTGGCCTGGGCCGAGAAAGCCATCGCGCACTACCAGCGGCTGGGCATCGACCCCAGGAGCAAGACCCTGATCTTCTCCGATGGCCTGGACTTCCAGAAGATGCTCGAGCTGTACCGTGCGCTTAATGGCCGTATCCAGGTCAGCTTTGGCATCGGCACCAACCTCACCTGCGACATTCCCGGTGTCACGCCGATGAACATCGTGATCAAGATGACCGCGTGCAATGGCGCGCCGGTGGCAAAGATCTCCGACAGCCCAGGCAAGACCCAGTGCCGGGACGAGAACTTCGTGGCGTACCTGCGGCATGTGTTCAAGGTCGATTGACCGCGAAGCCGGCCTGCCCCTTGCGGACAAGCACGCCGCTCAGCCAGCTGATCCAGGAGCCCTGGCGCGCTTGCCACGCGCCAGGCCCGCGTCAATCGTTACCACTGGCCACTTGCGAGGCAGCCAACGATTTCCCAACCGCTGTATTCCCACCAGGAATAGCGCTCATCGGCGCAGTTTCTGGCAAGGCTTGCCACCTGGATGCTCTTGGCTGGTTGAGCGCTAGCGAAGGGCGTCCCAAGCGAGGAGGTTCCCTGGTTGACGGCTTGCGGCGCAGCGATGGAGGCCGGGTGCACGGAAGCGTTCGCAACAGTGATGCCGAAGGTGAGCGCTACGGATACGGCCAGGGCAGTCATTGGCTTTTTCATGTTGGAAATCCTTTCAGTGATCTGACAGGCGCACAGGCATTGGCCCGACCTGCCAACATCGTGACAGGCCAGGCTATCGGCAAACCTATCACCGCCGGGCCAACGGCACAGTCGCTCAACTGTGCTATTGACAGAACGCTGTGCAAAGCGCGCATTCGTGGCGCCTCTGGCCACCAAGGTTTTTCACCCTCCCCCTCGTTGCCACGCACATTTGCTTGTATGGTGTTGTCCAAGAAGGATGTTTTACCCGCACAGGAAAGACCAGATGCCCCAACGCAATGTCATCAACGCCTCCGTCAGCCCCAAGGGCAGCCTGGAGACGCTGTCGCAACGTGAAGTCCAGCAACTGAGCGAAGTCGGTACCGGCAGCCTCTACACCCTGTTCCGCCAGTGCGCCCTGGCCATCCTCAACACCGGCGCCCATGTCGACAATGCCAAGACCATCCTCGAGGCCTACAAGGACTTCGAGGTGCGCATCCACCAGCAGGACCGCGGCGTGCGCCTGGAACTGCTCAACGCCCCGGCCGACGCCTTCGTCGATGGCGAGATGATTGCCAGTACCCGCGAGATGCTCTTCAGCGCCCTGCGCGACATCGTCTACACCGAGAGCGAACTAGCCAGCCAGCGCATCGACCTGGAAAGCTCGCAAGGCATCACCGACTACGTCTTCCACCTGCTGCGCAACGCCCGCACCCTGCGCCCCGGTGTCGAGCCGAAGATGGTGGTGTGCTGGGGCGGCCACTCGATCAGCACCGAGGAATACCAGTACACCAAGAAGGTCGGCCACGAGCTGGGCCTGCGCAAGCTGGATGTCTGCACCGGCTGCGGTCCGGGCGTGATGAAAGGGCCGATGAAGGGCGCCACCATCGCCCATGCCAAGCAGCGCATGCACGGCAGCCGCTACCTGGGCCTGACCGAGCCGGGCATCATCGCCGCCGAGGCGCCCAACCCGATCGTCAACGAGCTGGTGATCCTGCCGGACATCGAGAAGCGTCTTGAAGCCTTCGTGCGTGTCGGCCACGGCATCATCATCTTCCCCGGCGGCGCCGGTACCGCCGAGGAGTTCCTCTACCTGCTCGGCATCCTCATGCACCCGGACAACCAGGGCCTGCCGTTCCCGGTGGTGCTCACCGGGCCGCGCAGCGCCGAGCCGTTCCTGCTGCAGTTGCATGCCTTCGTCGGCGCCACCCTCGGCGAGGCGGCGCAACGCCACTACCAGATCATCATCGACGACCCGGCCGAAGTGGCCCGGCAGATGGTCGAGGGGCTGAAGGCAGTCAAGCAGTTCCGCCGCGAGCGCAACGACGCCTTCCACTTCAACTGGCTGCTGAAGATCGACGAAGGCTTCCAGCGCCCGTTCGATCCGACCCACGAGAACATGGCCAACCTGGCCCTGCGCCGCGACCTGCCGCCACACGAGCTGGCGGCCAACCTGCGCCGGGCGTTCTCGGGCGTCGTTGCCGGCAACGTCAAGGACAAGGGCATCCGCCTGATCGAGGAGCACGGGCCTTACCAGATCCGCGGCGATGCGGCGATCCTCGACCCGCTCGGGCGCCTGCTGCAGGCGTTCGTCGACCAGCACCGCATGAAGTTGCCCGGTGGGGCGGCGTATGTGCCGTGCTATGAAGTAGTGGCCTGAGGGCACTGGGGGCCGCTTTGCGGCCCTTTCGCCGGCGAACTGGCGCCCACAGCAGCCAATAACTCCTGATTTTTCGCAATATTTTGCAGATATTTCCTGCGCCAGGTGGTGAACCTGCCCACAAAAAAACGGTCTTTCGCTGACGGTCAATCCACCCGACCGGATCGCCGGCCCAGTCATCGGGCCTTCATTCGTCCTGTTTCAGCGAAGACCAGCATGCCAGACATCCAGCCCGCTTCCCCTGCCCTCACCGCCCTGCGCGGTGGCCTGATCGCCGCCCTGATCGCCCTCGCCGCCCCGGCCCACGCCGAAGAGCCGGCCACTGATGCGCGTTGGGTCAGTGACAGCCTGAACACTTACGTACGCAGCGGCCCTACCGATGGCCACCGCATCGTCGGCACGCTCAAGTCCGGGCAGAAGGTCACCCTGGTCACCAGCCAAGGCAACTACAGCCAGGTACGCGGGCAAAGCGGCGACCTGGTGTGGATCCTCACCAGCGACCTGCAGGCGGTGCCCGGTCAGAGCGAGCGCCTGCCGCAGCTCGACGCCCAGGTGGCCGAACTGTCCGGCCAGCTCAAGACCATCGACGACAGCTGGAAGAACCGCGTGCAGGGCATGCAGGAGACCCTCGACTCGCGCAAGGCGCTGATCGACGAGCTGGAAACCCGCAACAAGGCACTCAACGAGCAGCTCGAGCAGAGCCAGTCGAGCCTGCGCGACACCCAGGCGCGCCTGGGTGACGAGAACAAGCAGGTGATGATGCGCTACATGGTGTATGGCGGCAGCATCGCCGGCGCCGGGCTGCTGGCGGGGCTGATCCTGCCGGCGCTGACCCGTGGGCGCAAACGCAACGATCGCTGGTTCTGACCAGCATGGCCGCTACATTTTCAAGAAAATGCTGAAACTGTTCCCGTGATTGCGATGTTTTTGCGATAAATCTTGCAGGCTAAGGTTGCCCTACCTACCACTCAGGGACCCTGATGCCATGAAAGCCATCGTCTTCACCCAACACGGCCTGCCGCTTACCGACCCGGCCTCGCTCTATGACAGCGACCTGCCCGCCCCTGCCCCCGGCCCACGCGATTTGCTGGTGGAGGTCCGCGCCATCGCGGTCAACCCGGTCGATACCAAGGTCCGCGCCGGCAGCGGCAGCACCAGCCAACCCAAGGTGCTGGGCTGGGATGCGGTCGGTGTGGTGCGCGCCATCGGTGAACAGGTGACCCTGTTCCAGCCCGGCGACGAGGTTTTCTATGCCGGTGCCATCGACCGCCCCGGCAGCTACAGCGAACTGCATCTGGTCGATGAGCGCATCGTCGGCCACAAGCCGCGTAGCCTGGACAATGCCAGCGCCGCCGCCCTGCCGTTGACCTCGATCACCGCCTGGGAGCTGCTGTTCGACCGCCTGGGCGTGCGCGAAGGCGGCGGCGAAGGGCAAAGCCTGCTGATCGTCGGCGCCGGCGGTGGCGTGGGCTCGATCCTCACCCAGCTGGCGCGCCAGCTCACCAGCCTCACCGTGATCGGCACCGCCTCGCGCCCTGAAACCCAGGCCTGGGTACGCCAACTCGGCGCCCACCAGGTGATCGATCACAACCAGCCGCTGGCACCCCAGCTGGAGGCCGTGGGCATAGGCCAGGTGGACCTGGTGATCAGCCTGACCCACACCGACCGCCACTTCGCCCAGTTGGTCGAGGTGCTGCGCCCACAAGGCCGCCTGGCACTGATCGACGACCCGACCAGCCTCGACGTGGTGCCGCTCAAGCGCAAGTCGCTGTCGTTGCACTGGGAGCTGATGTTCACCCGTTCGCTGTACCAGACCACCGACATGATCAAGCAGCACGCACTGCTGGAGCGAATCGCTGGGCTGGTCGATGAAGGCGTGATCAAGACCACGCTGGGCGAGCATTTCGGCGCGATCAACGCGGCCAACCTGCGCCGCGCCCACGAGTTGATCGAAAGCGGCAAGGCAAAGGGCAAGGTTGTACTGGAAGGTTTCTAGTCCGATAGGGGCCCTGTAGGCGCGATGACGTACCTGCAGGCGCCTTGCTAGCCAAGCTCGGCAAACTTCTCCCCCAGGTAGCTGCGCAACCGCTGGATCGCCGGCGACACCGCCTGGCGGTGCACGCACACCAGTTGCAGCGGCGCCGCCTGGCAGCATTCTGGTGGGAACAGCTCCACGAGCCGCCCGGCCCGCACGTCGGCCAGCACATCCAACCGCGACTTGTAGACGATCCCCAGCCCCGCCACCGCCCAACGGCGGACGACATCGGCGTCGTCACTGGTGCGATCGCCCGAAACACTCACCGTCCTGACCCCGTCCGGCAGGTGGAAGCCCCAGCGTTCGTGGGTCTGCTCGCCCATCACATAGCGCAGGCAGTTGTGCCCGACCAGTTCCTCCGGCGTGCGCGGCGCGCCATGGCGGGCGATGTAGGCCGGCGCGGCGCACAGCGTGCGGCGGTTGTCCGCAGCCAGGGGCAGCGCCACCAGGCCCGAATCGGCCAACTGGCCATAGCGGATACTGGCATCCAGGCGATCCCCCACCATGTCCGCCACCTGGTCGCTCAGACGCAGTTGCAGGCTGATGCCCGGGTGCTGCAACTGGAACTCGTCGAGCCAGGGCAGCAGCACATTGCGCCCCAGGTCCGAGGGCATGGACAGGCGCAACATCCCGCCGATCTCCTCACGCCCCTGCTCCAGGGCCATTTCGCCCTCCACCAGTGCCTCGAGCACCTGGCGCGCATGGGGCAGGTAGCGTTGGCCTTCATCCGACAGGCGCAGGCGCCGGGTCGAACGCACCAGCAGGCGGAACCCCAGGCTGCGTTCCAGGCGCTGCACGGCGCCGCTGGCCAGGGCCGGCGAGATGTCCAGCTGGCGCGCCGCCGCGGAGAAACTGCCGGTTGCCACGGTACTGACGAACACCTGCAGGTCGTCCATGCGCACGAGTTTCTTCATGCCGGCACCTCGCTGTCCAGGCGCCGCGCATCGCGGCGCACGGCCTGCGGCGGAATGCCGAAGCCGCGCAGGAACGCCTCGCGCAGATGCCGACGATCGCGAAAACCGGTCTCGCGAGCTACCACATCAAGGCTGTGGCGGCTCTGTTCGATCAGCAGCCGCGCCGCCTCCAGGCGCAGGCGCTCGATGGCCTTGGCCGGCGATTCACCGGTCTCGGCGCTGAACACGCGACTGAACTGACGCGGGCTCAGGTGCGCCACCTCGGCCAGTGTCTCGACGGTCAGGGGCTGCCCCAGGTGCCCGCGCACATGCTCCAGCGCCGCCTGGATACGGTCCGAGCGTGGCGCCATGGCCAACAGCTGTGAATGTTGCGATTGCCCGCCCGAACGGCGCTGGTGCATCACCAGGCGATGGGCCACGCCCCGGGCGATCTCGGCGCCCAGGTCCTGCTCGACCATGCCCAGGGCCATGTCGATGCAGGCGGTCATGCCGGCCGAGGTCCACAGGTTGCCATCGGCGATGAAGATGCGGTCTTCCTCCAGCTGGATGCGCGGAAACATCTCGCGGAACTCACGGGCAAAGGCCCAGTGGGTGGTGGCGCGGCGCCCGTCGAGCAGGCCGGCCTGCGCCAGTATGAAAGCCCCGGTGCAGATGCCCGCCGTGCGCCGGGCCTGGCCGCCGAGGCGCCGCACCAGCGCAACCGACTCGGGTGTAGGCGGTAAGTCGACCGGCGACAAGGTGCCCGCCACCAGCCAGGTATCGGCATGGCTCGGCGACCCTACCGCCTGGGTGTCGAGCACCAGGCCCAGCGACGAACGCAGCGGGCCGCCTGCGACACTGAAGTTGCCCAAGGCGTAGACCGGCCGCCCGGCCAGCAGGTTGGCGAACTCGAACACCGACTGCGAGGCCAGCGCCATCACCTGGAACCCTTCGCACAACAGATAACCGACCCGATGCATGGGTACACTCCGGAGCATGTCTCGAATACGTACTATATGCGTCATTTGCGCCAACGGCAAAGCCTAGCATCATGGCCTCACCCCAACCCACGGAGTCACAACCATGAGCTCGAAAGGCACCGCACTCATCACTGGCGCATCCACCGGCATCGGTGCTGTGTACGCCGAACAACTGGCCCGCCGTGGCCACGACCTGATCCTGGTGGCGCGCAACCGCGAACGCCTCAACGCGCAGGCTGAGCGCCTCACCACCCTGACCGGCCGCAGCGTCGAGGTACTGCCGGCGGACCTGGCCGATGCCCGGGACCTGGCATCCATCGAAGCGCGCCTGCGCGAGGACGCCAGCATCGACCTGCTGGTCAACAATGCAGGGGTCGGCACCCACACTTCGCTGCTGGACAGCGACGTGGAGCAGATGAGCCGGATGATCGCCCTCAACGTCACTGCCCTCACCCGCCTGACCTACGCGGCGGTACCCGGTTTCGTCACCCGCGGGCGCGGCGCGGTGATCAACATCTCGTCGGTGGTGAGCCTGGCGCCCGAACTGCTGAATGGCGTGTATGGCGCGAGCAAGGCCTATGTCACCGCCTTCAGCCAGTCGCTGCACAAGGAACTGGCCGGCAGCGGCGTGCAGGTCCAGGCCGTGCTGCCCGGCGCCACCGCCACGGACTTCTGGGCCATCGGCGGGCTGCCGGTGGAAAACCTCGACCCGGCTATCGTGATGACGGCGCAGGACCTGGTCGAGGCGGCGTTGCAGGACTTCGATGCGCAGCGGTTGATCTCGATCCCGTCACTGCATGAGTTCGAGCGCTACGAAGCCTTTGAAGGTGCCCGCCTGGGCCTGGCCGGGCAGTTGTCAAACCAGCGTCTGGCGCATCGTTACGGCCTGTAGACACAACGGCTCGGGCGGCCATTCATCGGGTAGGGTCTACGCTGAAGGGTTCATGACAACGAGACCCTGCCCATGCATCTGCGACTTTGCACTTTGGCCCTTGCCCTCGCCTGCGCCACCGCCCAGGCCGCCGAGCCCACGCCCCAGGAGCTGTACAGCCAGGCCCAGGCCGAACAGCCTCATTACCTGGAAACCCTCAAGTCCCTGGTTTCGGTGGACACCGGCACCGGTACCGAGGCGGGCCTGAAACAGGTCGGCGCCGAGCTGGTGAAACGCCTTGAGGCCCTGGGCGCCAAGGTCACCACCCAGCCGGCCACGCCGTCGGTGGGCGACAACATCGTCGGCACATTCAAGGGCACCGGCAACAAGGACTTCCTGCTGATGGTCCACTACGACACGGTGTTCGGCCCCGGTACCGTGGCCAAGCGCCCGTTCCGTATCGAAGGCGAACGCGCCTATGGCCCTGGCGTGGCCGATGCCAAGGGCGGCGTGGCGATGATCCTGCATGCGCTGAAGCTGCTGCAGGACCAGCAGTACAAGGGCTATCGCACCCTCACCGTGCTGTTCAACCCGGACGAGGAAATGGGCTCGGCCGGCTCCAGGCAGCTAATCGCCGAGCTGGCGCGCCAGCACGACTTCGTCTTTTCCTACGAGCCACCGGACAAGGACGCGGTGACCGTCGCCACCAACGGCATCAACCGCCTGAAACTTACGGTGAACGGCCGTGCCTCCCACGCCGGCTCCGCGCCCGAGGCCGGGCGCAACGCGCTGATCGAGCTGGCGCACCAGTTGCTGCAATTGAATGCCCTCGGCGACAAGGACAAGGGCACCACCGTCAACTGGACCCTGGCCAAGGCCGGAGAGAAGGCCAACATCATCCCTGCCCAGGCCAGCGCCGAGGCCGACATGCGTTATTCCGACCTGAGCGAAACCGAGCGGGTGCAGGAGGATGCCCTGCGGATCATCAAGAAGCAGTTGGTCGCCGATACCCAGGTCGAGCTGGTCATGGAGAAAGGCCGGCCGCCGCTGGCAAAAAACGACGCCTCCACGCAGCTTGCACAAACTGCGCGGCAGCTTTACAGCAAGATCGACCGGCAACTGCAGCCGATCGCCATGCGCTTTGGTACCGACGCCGGCTACGCCTACGTGCCCGACAGCGACAAGCCGGCCGTGCTGGAAACCCTGGGGGTGGTCGGCGCCGGCCTGCATGGCGACGACGAGTACATGGAGATCGCCAGCGTAGCGCCGCGCCTGTACCTGACGGTGGCAATGATCAGGCAACTGGCGCAATAGGCCACTGCGCAGGAGCGCCGATGAACATCCTCTACGACGAACGTGTCGACGGCCCATTGCCAAGCGTGGACAAGCCGGCGCTGCTGGCCGCCCTGCGCGAGGCCCTGCCCGACCTGGACATCCTGCACCGCAGCGAAGACCTCAAGCCCTATGAGTGCGACGGCCTCTCGGCCTATCGCGCGCTGCCCCTGCTGGTGGCACTGCCCGAGCGGCTGGAGCAGGTGCAGGCGCTGCTGCGGCTCTGCCACCAGCGCGGCGTGCCGGTGGTAGCACGGGGCGCCGGCACCGGCCTGTCGGGCGGCGCGTTGCCGCTGAGCCAGGGCATCCTGCTGGTGATGGCGCGCTTCAACCGCATCCTCGAAGTCAACCCGCAGGGCCGCTTCGCCAGGGTCCAGCCCGGCGTGCGCAACCTGGCGATTTCCCAGACGGCGGCGCCCCACGGTTTGTACTACGCGCCGGACCCTTCCTCGCAGATCGCCTGCTCGATCGGCGGCAATGTCGCCGAGAATGCCGGCGGCGTGCACTGCCTGAAGTACGGGCTGACCGTGCACAACCTGCTCAAGGTGGAGATCCTCACCGTCGAGGGCGAGCGCCTGACCCTCGGCAGCGACGCCCTGGACAGCCCCGGCTTCGACCTGCTGGCGCTGTTCACCGGCTCCGAAGGCATGCTCGGCATCGTCACCGAGGTCACCGTCAAGCTGCTGCCCAGGCCACAGGTAGCGCGGGTGCTGCTGGCCAGCTTCGCCAGCGTCGAGGACGCCGGGCGCGCGGTGGCCGATATCATCGCCGCCGGGATCATCCCGGCAGGCCTTGAGATGATGGACAACCTGGCGATCCGCGCCGCCGAGGCCTTCATCCACGCCGGCTACCCGGTGGACGCGGCGGCGATCCTGCTGTGCGAGCTGGACGGGGTCGAGGCCGATGTGCACGACGACTGCGCCCGCGTCGATGCCGTGCTGCGCCAGGCCGGTGCCCGCGAGGTGCGCCTGGCCTGCGACGAAGCCGAGCGCGAGCGCTTCTGGGCCGGGCGCAAGAACGCCTTCCCGGCAGTGGGGCGCATTTCGCCGGACTACTACTGCATGGACGGCACCATCCCGCGGCGCGAGCTGCCGCGAGTGCTCGCTGGCATCAGCCAACTGTCCGAGACATACGGCCTGCGGGTCGCCAACGTGTTCCATGCCGGCGACGGCAACATGCACCCGCTGATCCTGTTCGACGCCAACCTGCCCGGCGAGCTGGAACGCGCCGAAGCCCTCGGTGGCCGGATCCTCGAGCTGTGTGTGGCGGTGGGCGGCAGCATCACCGGCGAGCACGGCGTGGGCCGGGAGAAGATCAACCAGATGTGCGCCCAGTTCAACAGCGACGAGATCACCCTGTTCCATGCGGTCAAGGCCGCCTTCGACCCACGGGGCCTGCTCAACCCGGGCAAGAACATCCCCACCCTGCAGCGCTGCGCCGAGTTCGGCGCGCTGCATGTGCACCATGGGCAGTTGCCCTTCCCCGACCTGGAGCGCTTCTGATGGGCACGGATCTCAGCCAGCAGTGGCTGGAGCAGGTCAACCAGGCGTTGCGCCAGGGTACCGCGCTGCGCATCCAGGGCGGCAACAGCAAGGCCATGCTTGGCCGCCCGGTGACCGGCGAGCTGGTCGATACCCGTGGGCACAGCGGTATCGTCAGCTATGACCCTACCGAACTGGTGCTCACCGCCCGCGCCGGCACGCCGCTGCGCGAGATCGAGGCGACGCTCCGCGAGGCCGGGCAGATGCTGCCTTGCGAGCCGCCGCACCTGGGGCTCGAGGCGACGCTGGGCGGCATGGTCGCCGCCGGGCTTTCGGGGCCGCGCCGGCCCTGGGCAGGCGCGGTGCGCGACTATGTGCTGGGCACCCGGCTGATCACCGGCCACGGCAAGCACCTGCGCTTTGGCGGCGAGGTGATGAAGAATGTCGCCGGCTACGACGTATCGCGGCTGATGGCGGGCAGCTTCGGTTGCCTGGGGCTGCTTACCGAGGTTTCGTTGAAGGTGCTGCCCAGGCCGCGCCAGTGCCTGGGCCTGCGCCTGGAAATGGATGCCCGCCAGGCGCTGGCCAGGTTGGCCGAATGGGGCCAGCAGCCATTGCCGATCAGCGCCGCCAGCCACGACGGCGAGGCGCTGCACCTGCGCCTGGAGGGCGGCGAAGGCTCGGTGCGCTCGGCACGCGAGCGCCTGGGCGGCGAGATACTCGACCCGCAGTACTGGGGTGACCTGCGCGAGCAACGCCTGGCGTTCTTCACCGCGCCGGCCACGTTGTGGCGGCTGTCCCTGCCCATCACCTGCGGCGTGCTAGATCTGCCCGGGCAGCAGCTGATCGACTGGGGCGGCGCCCAGCGCTGGCTCAAGTCCGAGGCGCCGGCGGCCACCCTGCGTGCCCTGCTGGCCGAGGTCGGCGGCCATGCCACCGCCTACGCGCCCGGCGACGACAGCAGCGCGCCTCTGGACCCGATGACGCTGCGCTACCACCAGGCGCTGAAGCGCCAACTCGACCCCCAGGGCATCTTCAACCCTGGCCGCCTGTATGCACACTTGTGAGGCCACGGCATGCAAACCCGACTGAGTGACTCCGCCCGCCACCTGGCCCGCGCCGACGAAGCCGAGCGCATCCTGCGCTCTTGCGTGCACTGCGGCTTCTGCACCGCCACCTGCCCCACCTACCAGTTGCTCGGCGACGAGCTGGACGGCCCACGTGGGCGCATCTACCTGATCAAGCAGGTGCTCGAAGGCGAACCGGTCAGCACCAGTACCCAGATGCACCTGGACCGTTGCCTGAGCTGTCGTAATTGCGAGACCAGCTGCCCCTCCGGGGTGCAGTACCACAACCTGCTCGACATCGGCCGCGCCATGGTCGACCGCCAGGTGCCGCGGCCGTTGGCCCAGCGCCTGCTGCGCAGTGGCTTGCGTGCGGTAGTGCCGAGGCCGGCGCTGTTCAGGGCCCTGCTGCACAGCGGCCTTGCCCTGCGCCCCCTGCTTGCGGCCAACCTCAAGGCCAAGCTGCCGCAGCGGATCGCCGCCGCCGGCCAGCGCCCGTCAGCAGGGCACGCTCGCCGCGTCTTGCTGCTTGAAGGTTGCGTGCAGCAGGCGCTCTCACCCAATACCAACGCCGCCACCGCACGCCTGCTCGACCGCCTCGGCATCAGTGTCGAACCGATAGCCGAGGCCGGTTGCTGCGGCGCCGTGGACTATCACCTGGATGCCCAGGCACGCGGCCTGGAGCGTGCCCGACGCAACATCGACGCCTGGTGGCCGGCCATCGAGGCCGGCGCCGAGGCCATCGTGCAGACCGCCAGCGGCTGCGGCGCATTCGTGCGCGACTATGGTCACTTGCTCGAAGGCGACCCACGCTATGCCGACAAGGCCGCCAAGGTCAGCGCGCTGTCCCGTGACCTGGTGCAGGTGCTGCAGGCCGAGCCACTGGAGCAACTGGGGGTGTGCGCCGAGCAACGCCTGGCCTTTCACTGCCCGTGTACCTTGCAGCACGCGCTCAAGCTCGGCGGCGCGGTGGAAAGCCTGCTGACGCGCCTGGGCTTTCACCTCACCCCGGTGCCCGATGGCCACCTGTGCTGCGGCTCGGCCGGCACCTATTCGCTGACCCAGCCGACGCTGGCGCGGCAATTGCGCGATGATCGCCTGCATGCCCTGGAGAGCGGCAGCCCACAGGTCATTGCCACTGCCAACATCGGTTGCCAGGTGCACCTTGGAAGCGCTGGGCGAACACCGGTGCGGCACTGGGTCGAGATCGTCGAGGCGGCGCTCGATCCCAAGCCTTCTGACGGGGCATGAACGGACTCGGCAACAGGCGCTGGAGCTGACGCGGATCAAGGCGATGTTCAACCTCCTGCCTATATTTTCGGAACCCTCCTACCAAAAGCAAGGACGCTTCTTGATTGTTGCCACACCCTTGGCAAAACATCATCCGACCTGGAGACGTTACGGTCGCCCCGACGCGGCCAACCCCATCCAGACGAGGCCATGCCATGCCCACACACGACCGCCCCACCCGCGAACTGCGCCATACCCTGCGCCAGTTGCTGGCCCATGAAGTCAGCAACCCCGACGACAACCCGAACCTGTCGGGCGTGCGCTTCTTCTGCGCCACCGACGAGCACACCCGCCAACTGATCGAGCGCGTCGAGCTGCTCGCCAGCGAGGCCTTTTTCGACGCCAAGGGCCGCGCCATCCCCGCCCGCATGCGCGAGGCCACGGTGGATGGCGTATGCATCAGGCAGAAACGCAAGGCCTGCAACGACCAAACGGTGATCCGCATCGCGCTGCCCGAAAAAGGCTACATCACCATCAGCACCGCCCGACTTTGATCGCCTGTATGCGCCTCATCGCTGGCAAGCCAGCTCCCACAAGGAAGGCACCGGGCTCGAAGTCGGCGCGGTCGGTGTGGGAGCCGGCTTGCCGGCGATGGGCCGCAAAGCGGCCCTACTTGCAGCCACCGCAATAAACCCCGAAGCTTCTACATCCCTGCGCTTCGGACCCTTCCCACGATGGAACTGCACATCCGCCTCGAGGGCCGCAAAGGCCTTGCCGAGCAGCTCTACCGGCAACTGCGCGCCGGCATCGACAGCGGCCACCTCGCCGCCGGCACGCAACTGCCGCCCACCCGCCTGCTGGCCGAACAGCTGGGGGTCTCGCGCAAGACCGTGGCCGAAGCCTATTCACGCCTGACCTACGACAACCTGCTCAGCGGCGTGGTTGGCCGCGGCACCTTCATTACCCCACGCCGCACCTTGCGCCAGAGCGACAACGAGCACATTCCGCTGGCCGCCGCCGACACCCTCGAAGGCTGGCGCCAGCGCGCCACGGTACTGGCCCAGCGGGCGCTGGACGCGCCTTCGCGCTATGACTTCATCGGCGGCGCCTCGAGCAAGTCGCAGTTCCCCTACGATCAGTGGCGCAGTTGCATGAACTACGCCCTGCGCCGCAGCCAGCGGCACCCCGAGCGGCAGTTTTCCGCCCAGGGCCTGCCCGAACTGCGCGAGGCCATCACCCATCACATTGCCTTCACCCGCGGCATCCAGTGCGCGCCCAGTGATGTGCTGGTGTGCAACGGCGCCCAGCAGGCCCTGGACCTGATTGCCCGGGTACTGGTCGAGCCCGGCTGCAAGGTGGCCATGGAAGACCCGGGCTACCCACCGGCCCGGCAGTTGTTCCAGGCCTTGGGCGCACGCCTGCAGTCAGTGCCGGTGGACGACCAGGGATTGTGCGTGGAGCAGATCGAGGATGGCACCCGGCTGATCTACGTGACCCCCTCGCACCAGTTCCCGCTGGGCATGCCCATGGCCGTGCCACGGCGCGAGGCGCTGCTGGCGCGAGCTGCCGCGCTTGGCGCGCTGATCATCGAGGATGACTACGACTGCGAGTTCCGCTACCAGGGGCCTGCCGCCGAGGCCCTGCAACGCATGGACCGGCATGGCCTGGTGGCGTATGTCGGGACGTTCTCCAAGACCCTGCTGTCCGAGCTGCGCCTGGGCTATGCGGTGCTGCCGCCCGCCGTGCTACAGGCCGCCTGCGTGGCCAAGCACCTGAGCGACTGGCACAGCCCGACCCTGCAGCAATGGGCGCTGGCGCGGTTCCTTGGCGAAGGCCACCTGAACAAGCACATCCGCCGTTGCCACGAGGTGTACAGCGCCCGCCGCGAGCGGATCCTGGCGCGGCTTGGCGGCGACCTGGCGCCGTGGTTCGACGCGGTGCCGACCAGCGCCGGTTTTCACCTGAGCGCACTGGCCAAGCCTGGAGTGGATGTCGAGTTGCTGATCAGCCTGGCGCGCAAGGTGGAGGTGGGCCTCTACTCCCTGGCCCCGTTCTTCAGCGAAGCCCCGGTGCGGCCGGGGCTGCTGCTGGGCTTCGGCGCCATCGAGCTGCTGGATATCGACCCGGCGCTAGACCGCGTCGCCGACACCCTGCAGCGCCTCAGTTGACCAGCGCTTCAGCGGGCTGCCGGCCACGCGCAATCGCCCTGGCGTAGCCCTTCGGCGCGAAGCACGCGGTCACCAGCAACATCGCCAGCACGGTGCAGGCCAGCAGGGTCCAGGAGGCCTGGAAGTCGCCGCTGACATCGCGCAGCCAGCCGGTGATGTACGGCACGATGCCGGTGACGATGAAGCCCACGCCCTGGACGAACGCCGCGAGGCTGCCGGCCTCGCCGGGGCTGCGCAGGTGCTCCAGGGTCAGCGTCAGGCTGAGGCTGAAGCAGGCTCCCAGGCCCAGGCCGATCATCGCCACCCACAGGCCCATGGCGCTGGCCGGCGCCAGCAGCAGGCCGAGGAAGCCACCGAGCTGGATCAGCAAGGCCAACCACAGGCCGGGCCGGCGATCGACCAGGCGCCGCAGCAGCAATGGCAGACCCAGGGCTCCGCAGACCTGGAAGAGGGTCATCAGGCCGACCAGCTCGCCGCCCCCCTGGACCGTGCCGCCGTGTTCCAGGTGATAGGCCGGCAGCCACGCCACCATGCTGGTATAGCCGCCATTGATCAGCCCGAAGTACAACGCCAGCAGCCAGGCCCTGCGGTTGCCGAACCAGTGCCCGCCACTGCCGGCGGCCAGGCTTGGCGTGAGCTGGCGCGGACGCAGCAGCACCCAGGCGGCCATTGCCAGCAGCGCCGGCAGCGCCCAGAGGCCCAGGCCGAATTGCCAATGGCCAAAGTGTGCGGCAATCGCAGGGCCGAGCACCGCGGCCAAACCACCGCCGCTCATCAACGCCGCCGAATACAGCCCCATGCTCGCCGCCAGGCGGCTGGGGAACCAGCGGTTGACCAGCCCCGGCATCATGCCCTGCACCACGGCAACGCCCAAGCCGGCGACCACGGCGCTGGCGATCAACGCCCAGGCGCTGTCCAGCTGCAGGCGCCACAGGCAGGCCAGGGCAATGGCCGCAAGCCCTGCGAGCATGCCGCCATGCTCGCTCAGCCAGCGCCGCAGCCAGGGTTGCAACAACGGGATCAGGCCCATGCACAGCACCGGCAACGCAGTCAGCAACGCCGCCTGCTGGTAACCCAGGCCGGTGCCCTGGCGCATGGGTTCGAGCAAAGGGCCGATGCTGGTGAGGATCGGCCGCAGGTTCAGGGCCAGCAGCACCACCAGCAACAGGTTCAGCGCGCCCCTCATCCTTGGCTGGCCTGCTGCCATTCACGGTACAGGCCGCCCTCACCCACGGGTTTCATCGGGCGCAGGGGCAGGCTCTGCTGCTGCGGCGGGCGGGCCATCTGCGCATACACCGCGGCGGTGGACAACCCATAGGGCTCGCCCTCGTCGTTGTCGTAAGCGAACCAGGCACGCTCGATGCCACACAGGTGCATGGCTGCCAGGCACATCGGGCACGGGTGGCCGCTGGCATAGATCTCGGCGCCCTCCAGGCGCGGCCGGCCGAGCACCTGGGCGGCCTGGCGGATGGCCTGCATCTCGGCGTGGCTGGTCGGGTCCTGGGTGCTGTGGATCTCGTTGACGGCGCGGGCGATCACCTGCCCCTGGTAGACCAGCACGGCGCCGAACGGGCGGCCGCCGGCCTGGATATTGGCGCGGGCCAGCTCGAGGGCCTCGCGCATGTAGCGATCTGCGGACATGAAACGGTTCTCCGGTATTGACCCGGCCATTATCCCGGCTGCGACGCGCCGACAGAAATGAAGAGATTGGATGCCTGTCAGTGGCCATCCAAATGCGCGATTGGCCTCCTGGCAAAGCGCGGGATTGGCTATTCGGCACGGCGCGACGCGGCGCTAAGGTAGTGCCACTTGCCACCTGAACACCTTTGGAGCCTCACCATGCATGACCGTATCGAATGGGCCAAGCACTCGCCGGAAGCCTACAAGGCCATGATCGGCCTCGAACAGGCGCTGGTCGCCTCCGGCCTGGAACACTCGCTGCTGGAGCTGATCCGCCTGCGCGCCTCGCAGGTCAATGGCTGCGCCTACTGCGTCAACATGCACGCCAACGATGCGCGCAAGGCCGGTGAAACCGAGGCGCGCCTGCAGACCCTGAGCGTCTGGCGCGAGACCCGCTACTTCACTCCCCGCGAACGTGCCGCCCTGGCCTGGGTCGAGAGCCTGACCCGCCTCCCAGAGCGCGGCGCGCCGCAAGACGAGTACCAGGCGTTGCTCGAGCACTTCAGCGCCAAGGAAATCGCCAACCTGACCTTGGCCATCGCCACCATCAATGCCTGGAACCGCTTCGGCGTGGGCTTTGCGATGGTGCCGGCTTAAGTCAACCGGGTCCCCGCCCCTGCCGGGGCGGGTTTGCATCGCCATCGATCATGCCTGCGTCAGGTACTCGACCAAGCGCCGCAGCATCGCATCGCAGCCACGCAACTGCTCGACGCTGACGAACTCATCGGGCTTGTGCCCCTGCTCCATGCTCCCCGGCCCGCAAACCACGGTGGGAATCCCCGCCTGGTCGAACAACCCGCCCTCGGTGCCGAACGCCACCGTGCCGAAGTCATCCGAGCCACTGAGCAACGCCACCAGTTGCGCGGCCTCGCTGGCGGCAGGCGTGGCCAGCCCCGGGTAGGCGCTCAATGGCCGCAAGCGAATCGCACTGGCCGCATTCACCGCACGCATGCGCGGCAGCAGCTCGGCCTCGGCGTAGGTTTGCAGGCGGTCGGCCACCGCCTGGGCTTCAAAGCCTGGCAAGGCGCGTACTTCGAAGTCGAATTCGCATTCCTCGGGAACGATGTTCAACGCCCGTCCACCCTTGATCACCCCGGTCTGCACTGTGGAGAACGGCGGGTCGAAACGCCCGTCGTGATGCTCGGGATGCGCCAGCTCATCACCGATCTCGCCCAGTTTGCCGATCAACCGCGCCGCGTACTCGATAGCGTTGACCCCATAGGGGGCATAGGCCGAATGGCAGGCGGCACCGTGCACCTCGCAGCGCATGGCCAGCTTACCCTTGTGGCCGAGCACCGGCTTGAGCTCGGTGGGCTCGCCAATCAGGCACAGCCGCGGCTTGTGCGGGCGCTGCGCCACGGCCGCCAACATCGAACGCACGCCCAGGCAGCCGACTTCCTCGTCATAGGAGAACGCCAGGTGCACCGGCATCTTCAGGGGTTGGGCAAGAAACGCCGGCACCGCCGCCAGCACCGAGGCGATGAAGCCCTTCATGTCGGCCGTGCCACGGCCATACAGGCGCCCGTCGCGCTCGCTCAGGCGAAACGGTTCGACGCTCCAGGCCTGGCCGTCGACCGGCACCACATCGGTGTGCCCGGACAGCACCACGCCGCCCCGGTCAAGCGGGCCTATCGTGGCGAACAGGTTGGCCTTGGTGCCTTCATCGTTGTGGAACAGCTCGCTGTGAACGCCAAACCCGGCTAGATAATCGCGAATGAAGGCGATCAGCTCCAGGTTGGAATCACGGCTCACGGTGGCGAAGCCGACCAGCCGCTCCAGCAGCACGCGACTGCTCGCTTCACTCATCGCCGGGCACTCCGTAGCTGGGCGCGGCGGTCGGGTTCAGCGCGCGGGTCACATAGTCCTGCATCTGCGGGCGATAGGCTTGCCACAGGGAGTCCAGTTCGGCGATCGGGTCCTGCTCGGTCCAGTCCACCCGCAGGTCAACCAGCGGCCAGGTCAGCTCGCCGGCGATTTTCAAGGCCGCCGAGTGCACCGGCCCCGCCTCGCCCCCGGCCGCCATTGCCGCGTGCATGGCCGCCAGCAGACGATCAGCCAGATGGCCACCAGCCTGCTCGAACGCCGCGACCATGGCGGCGATCACCGTCTGCGACGACAGCAGGTTGCCGGCCGCCGCGCATTGCTCACCGGCTACCGCATTGTGCGTGCCCAGCGCCTCCTTGCCGGTGAACAGCGCCACCTGCCCCTGGCTGTCGATCACCGTGACCTGGCGGTATTCGCTCCAGCCATTGGCACTCAGCACCCGGTCCAGCGCCGCGGCAGGCGGCAGCTGGCCTTGTTCCAGGGCATCAAGGATCTGCGGGCCGAGGGCCGGCAAGGTGATGTTCTGCGTGGCCACGGCACCGACCCCGGCGCGCACCCACGGGCAACGGGCGCCGACGGCGATGCTCGAAGAACTGATGGCGATGCCGACCTGGCCGGTTTCCTGGCAGCGGCCGATGATGGAGAAGGTCATGGTGCAGCTCCTGTGTTGAGTTACCGGCATTCTCGGCGGGCCAAGGCAGCGGCGAAACCAACATTTTCCTCGGCACAGGGCAGGAAAAAACTATGGCGATGCGGCGCGCAGCGGTGCCCATCCACCCTTCGCCAATTTATCGGCAAGCCCCAGCTAAATACTATTTTCGCGATTGCCCCCCCATCCCTAGTCTGGCCCCAGGCAAAGGCGGTCCCCACCGACCTGAACAAGAACGCCGCTGAAGAAGGGCTGGGACATGACACTGAACAACATCGAAATCGACACCCTCGTAGTCGGCGCCGGCCAAGCCGGCGTGGCCATGAGCGAACACCTGAGCAAGCTTGGCGTGCCGCACCTGGTGCTGGAGCGCAAGCGCATCGCCGAGGCCTGGCGCACCGGGCGCTGGGATTCGCTGGTGGCCAACGGGCCGGCCTGGCACGACCGCTTCCCGGGCCTTGAATTCGACCTCGACGCCGACGCCTTCGCCGGCAAGGACCAGGTCGCCGACTACTTCGAGCAGTACGTGCGCAAATACAACCTGCCGGTGCGCACCGGCGTCGAGGTCAGGCAGGTGGTGCGCAACGCCGACCGCCCGGGCTTCACCATCGAAACCAACCAGGGCGTGATCCACGCCAACCGCGTGGTGGCCGCCACCGGCCCGTTCCAGCGCCCGGTGATCCCGGCCATCGCGCCAAAGGACGAAGGCCTGCACCAGATCCACTCCGCCGCCTACTACAACCCCGGGCAACTGCCTGAAGGCGCGGTGCTGGTGGTGGGCGCCGGCTCCTCCGGTGTGCAGATCGCCGAGGAGCTGATGCGCGCCGGGCGCCAGGTGTACCTGTCGGTGGGCGCCCACGACCGCCCGCCGCGCAGCTACCGCAACCGTGATTTCTGCTGGTGGCTGGGCGTGCTCGGCGAATGGGATGCCGAGATCGCCAAGCCCGGCCGCGAGCATGTGACCATCGCCGTGTCCGGCGCCCGTGGCGGCCACACCGTGGACTTCCGCGCCCTCGCCCACCAGGGCATGACCCTGGTCGGCCTGACCCAGTCGTTCGAGGGCGGCGTGGCGCGCTTCCAGGACAATCTGGCCGAGAACATCAACCGTGGCGACGAGAACTACCTGGCCCTGCTGGACGCCGCCGACGCCTATGTCGAACGCAACGGCCTGGACCTGCCGCCGGAGCCTGAAGCACGCAAGCGCCTGCCCGACCCGGCCTGCGTCAGCAACCCGCTGCGCGAGCTGGACCTGGCCCAGGCCAACGTCAACACCATCATCTGGGCGACCGGCTACGGCGTGGACTTCAGCTGGCTGCAGGTGGACGCCTTCGACGCCAATGGCAAGCCGCAGCACCAGCGTGGCGTGTCGAAAGAACCAGGCGTGTACTTCCTCGGCCTGCCCTGGCTGTCGCGCCGTGGCTCGTCGTTCATCTGGGGCGTGTGGCACGACGCCAAGCACGTCGCCGGTCACATCGCCACCCAGCGTACCTACCTGGCTTACCGCGACCGCGAGCAGCGCACGGCGGATGAGCAGCAACCCTCGATCAGCAACGTCAGCACCTTCGGAGCCCACTGATGCCTACTCACACTCGCATCCGCATGTTCAACACCAAGGCCACCTACCCCAACCAGACCCTGGACAACGACCTGTGCCAGGCGGTGCGCGCCGGCAACACCATCTACGTGCGCGGGCAGGTCGGCACCGATTTCGAAGGCCGCCTGGTCGGCCTGGGCGACCCGCAGGCGCAGACCGAACAGGCGATGAAGAACGTCAAGCAGTTGCTTGAAGAGGCAGGCTCGGACCTGTCGCATATCGTCAAGACCACCACCTACATCACCGACCCACGCTTCCGCGAGCCGGTGTACAAGGAAGTGGGCAAGTGGCTCAAGGGCGTGTTCCCGATTTCCACCGGGTTGGTGGTGGCGGGGTTGGCGCAGGCCGAGTGGCTGATGGAGATCGATGTGATCGCGGTGGTGCCGGATCAGCTGTGATCGTCTGAAAAAGCAATCGCCGGCAAGCCGGCTCCCACAGGGACAGCATAGATCCTGTGGGAGCCGGCTTGCCGGCGATTGGAGTCAACGCCTTGTCATTGTCGGACGCCGCGCTCGGTACCTCCCATCTGCCCAAACCGCCCGGCCTGGAAATCATCGAACGATTCGGCGATCTCGGCCTGACTGTTCATCACGAACGGGCCATACCCGACGATGGGCTCATCGATCGGCTCGCCGCTGAGCAGCAGTACGCTGACGTCCGCCAGTGCCTCGAGGCGCACGCCGTCACCGTCGCGCTCCAGCAATACCAGGCTGGCCGCACCGGCTTCGCGCTCATCGTTGACCCGCAGCGTGCCGCGCAGCACCACCAGCGCGGCATTGCGCCCGGCGGCCACCGGCAGTTGCAGCGTGGCACCCGCCTTCAAGCGCAGGTCCCAGACGTCCATCTCGGTAAAGGTGCGCGCCGGCCCCTGCTGGTCAAGGTAACGCCCGGCGATCACCCGCAGGCTGCCCGCCTCGCCTTCCAGTGTCACCACGGGAATGTCGTTGGCCAACAGCGTCTGGTAGCCCGCTGCGGCGCGCTTGTCCCTGGCTGGCAGGTTGACCCACAGCTGCACCATCTCCAGCGTGCCGCCGCGCTGGGCGAATGCCGGGGAATGGAACTCCTCGTGGATGATGCCGCCCGCGGCGGTCATCCATTGCACGTCGCCCGGCCCGATCAGACCGCCCGCGCCAGTGGAGTCGCGGTGCTCCAGCTCGCCCTGGTAGACGATGGTGACGGTCTCGAAACCGCGGTGCGGGTGCTGGCCGACACCACGCCGTGCAGTGGTCGGGGCGAAGTCATGCGGCCCGGCATAATCGAGCAGCAGGAACGGGCTGATATGCCGCGCCAGGTGGTCGTAGGTGAACAGGCTGCGCACCGGGAAACCGTCGCCCACCCAGTGGGCGTTGGGGCTGCGGTGGATACCCTGGATCTTTTTCATGAGAAGCCTCCTGTTGATGGGTTACACCTTACAGATGAGGCCAATACTGCGGTAGATAGCTGAAATGGCATGGATCGTTCCATCAGTGGAACAACCAAACGACTCTCGGGGCAAGCCCGCTACCACGCCTGAACGAAGCAGACAGTGGGAGCAGGCTTGCCCCGCGATGCGTATCAGCGTCGATCAGGCGATCGCCGCGTCCACCAGCACTTGGGCTTCGGCCACCAGGCGCTTGAGGTGCGCCTCGTCGATGAAGCTTTCGGCGTAGATCTTGTAGATATCCTCGGTACCGGACGGCCGCGCGGCGAACCAGCCGTTCTCGGTCATCACCTTCAGGCCGCCAATGGCCTGGTTGTTACCCGGCGCATGGCTGAGGATCTGCTGGATCGGCTCGCCGGCAAGCTCGGTGGACTTGACCTGCTCCGGCGCCAGTTTGCTCAGCAACGCCTTCTGCCGAGCGTCGGCCTTGGCCTCGACACGGGTGGCGTACGGCTTGCCCAGCCTGGCGGTCAGGTCGGCGTAGATCTGGCTCGGGTTGCGCCCGGTGCGGGCGGTCATCTCGGCCGCCAGCAGCGCCGGAATCAGGCCGTCCTTGTCGGTGGCCCAGACAGAGCCGTCCTTGCGCAGGAACGAGGCGCCCGCGCTCTCTTCGCCACCAAAGCCCAGCGAGCCGTCGAACAGGCCCTGGGCGAAGAACTTGAAGCCCACCGGCACTTCGTAAAGCTCACGGCCCAGGCCAGCGGTGACGCGGTCGATCAGGCCGCTGGAGACCACGGTCTTGCCCACGGCGGCATCGCTGCGCCATTGCGGGCGGTTGCGGTACAGGTAGTCGATTGCCACGGCCAGGTAGTTGTTCGGCTGCAGCAGGCCATCGGCGGTGACGATGCCGTGGCGGTCGTGGTCCGGGTCACAGGCGAAGGCCACGTCGAACCGCTCGCGCAGGCCGATCAGGCCTTGCATGGCGTAAGGCGAGGACGGGTCCATGCGGATCTGCCCGTCCCAGTCGACGGTCATGAAGCGGAAGGTCGGATCGACCTCGGTGTTCACCACTTCCAGGTTCAGCTGGTAATGCTCGGCGATGGCCGACCAGTAGCGCACGCCGGCACCGCCCAATGGATCGACGCCCAGGCGCAGGTTGGCGCTGCGGATCACGTCGAAGTCGATGACGTTTTCCAGGTCGGCGACATAGCTGCTCACGTAGTCGTGGCGCTGGGTGGTCGGCGCCACCAGCGCCTGCTGGTAGTCCATGCGCTTGACGCCGGCCAGGTTCGCCGCCAGCAGCTCGTTGGCCTTGGCCTCGATCCACTTGGTCACATCGCTGTCGGCCGGGCCGCCGTTGGGCGGGTTGTACTTGAAGCCGCCGCTCTGCGGCGGATTGTGCGACGGGGTGATGACGATGCCGTCGGCCAGGCCCTGCTGGCGGCCACGGTTATAACAAAGGATGGCATGGGACACTGCCGGGGTCGGCGTGTACTCGTCGTCCTTGCTCAACATCACCTGCACGCCGTTGGCGGCCAGCACCTCCAGGGCGCTGGCGGCGGCCGGGGCGGACAACGCGTGGGTATCGGCACCGATGAACAACGGGCCGTCGATGCCTTGCGCCTGGCGATACAGGCAGATGGCCTGGGTGATCGCCAGCACATGGTATTCGTTGAAGCTCAGTTCGAACGAAGTGCCGCGGTGGCCCGAGGTGCCGAAGGCCACGCGCTGGGCCGCCACCGCGGCGTCGGGACGGCCGGTGTAGTAAGCGGTCAACAGGCGGGGGATATCGACCAGCACGCTGGCCGGAGCCGGCTTGCCTGCCAAAGGACTGAGCGTCATGCGGAACCTCGAAATCAACGGATGTTGGTGTTGGAACGCGCAGTGTACTGGGAGTTTCAGCGCCAGGCGATGGCGGCGTTCACGCCAGTTGCCACCAGCCGGGGAACATCTGCCGAACCCGTGGTTCGGCAAAGCGCTCGTCGATCAGCACCAGCACACCCCGGTCGTGGTCGCCGCGGATCACCCGGCCCGCGGCCTGGATCACCTTGCGCACCCCAGGATAGAGATACGCATAGTCGAAACCGGCGCCGAACTGGCGGCCCAGACGCTGCTTGAACTGTTCGTTGACCGGGTTGACCTGGGGCAGGCCGAGGGTGGCGACGAAAGCGCCGATCAAGCGGCTGCCCGGCAGGTCGACACCCTCGCCGAAGGCGCCACCGAGCACGGCGAAACCCACCCCCTGCCCGTGCTCCACGAAACGCGCCAGGAAGGCCTCGCGGTTGGCCTCGTCCATGCCGGGAGACTGGCGCCAGATGGGTAGCGCCGGGTAGCGTTCAGCCAGCAGTCGCGCCACCTGTTCGAGGTACTCGAAGCTGCTGAAGAAGGCCAGGTAGTTGCCCGGCTGGCCAGCAAACTGAGCGGCGATCAGCTCGACGATCGGCGCCAGTGAGGCATGGCGCTGCTGGTAGCGGGTAGACACCTCGCTGACGATGCGCACCTGCAACTGCTCGGCGCGAAACGGCGCGGCGACTTCCAGCCAGGCAGTGTCAGCCGGCATGCCCAGCAGATCGGTGTAGAAGTGCCGGGGATTCAGGGTCGCGGAAAACAGCGTGACGCTGCGCGCCGCGCTCATGCGGGGGCCCAGCAGCCGGGCAGGCACCACGTTGCGCAGGCACAACGTGGCCAGGCGCCGCCCACGGGGGCCGTTGCGCGGACTGATATCGAACAGGAAGTGCTCATCGAACAGCTCGGCGATACGGCTGAACTGCAAGGCCTGGAGGTAGAACTCCAGCACCTTGGGCTCGACCTCGGCAGGCGCCTGGTTCATGCGCTCCTGGATCAGCCCGATGCACTGCTGCAGGGCGCGCAGGAAGGCGTCGGGCAGCTGTTCGCTCGCCTGGTAGGGCGCGACCTGCGCCTTGTACAACGCGTTCCATTGCCGATTCAGCCGGTCCAGGGCGCTGCCCAGCCCGGCCGGCTTGGCCTGGCGCAGTGCCAGCAACTGGCCCTGGTCGAGGCTGGCGCTGTACATCTGCCGCCCGCGCTCGACCAGGTTGTGCGCCTCGTCCACCAGCACCGCCGTGCGCCACTGGTTGGCCTGGGCCAGGCCGAACAGCAATGCATGGGCGTCGAAGTAGTAGTTGTAGTCGGCCACCAGCAGGTCGACCCAACGCGCCATCTCCTGCCCCAGGTAATAGGGGCAGACCTGGTTTGCCAGGGCCACCTCGCGCAGGCTGGCGCGGTCGAGCAGCGGCACCTGCGCGGCCGCTTCACGGGCGGCGGGCAGGCGGTCGTAGAAGCCCCGCGCCAAGGGGCAGGACTCACCATGGCAGGCGTTTTGCGGATACTCGCAGGCCTTGTCGCGGGCGATCAGCTCCAGGCTGCGCAGGGCCGGCTGCGGCGACGCCTGTGTAATCTGGCGCAGCGCATCGAGGGCCAGGGCCCGGCCCGGGGTCTTAGCCGTGAGGAAGTAGAGCTTGTCCAACTGCTGCGGCACCACGGCCTTGAGCAGCGGAAACAGAGTACCGAGGGTCTTGCCAATGCCGGTGCTGGCCTGGGCCATCAGGCACCGGCCGGTGCTCACCGCCTTGTACAGGGTCTCGGCCAGTTGCCGCTGGCCTTGACGGAACGCAGGGTAAGGAAAGGACAGGGCCTGCAGGCCCAGGTCACGTTCGGCCAGGCGTCGTTCCTGCGCCTGTGCCCAGGCCAGGAAGCACTGGCATTGGGCCTCGAAAAAGCGCCTGAGGTCGTCGGCGGCGTAATGCTCGTTGATCACGGTCTGGCCGTCGCTGTCGACGTCCAGATAGACCAGCGCCACATCGATCGCCGGCAATTGCCGCGCCTGGCACAGCAACCAGGCGTAGACCTTGGCCTGGGCCCAGTGCAGTTGGCGGTGATTGTCGGGCTGACGGGCGAGGTCGCCGCGATGGGTCTTGATCTCTTCCAGCCGGTTGCGTGCCGGGTCGTAGCCATCTGCACGGCCGCGCACCCTCAGGCCTTGGTACTCGCCCTCCAGCGCCACCTCCGACTCATAGCCGGCGCCGCGCTTGGCCACCACCCGGCGGTGCCCGTCAATGCCCTCCTGGGCGCTGGGCGACGGCGTGAAGCGCAGGTCGAGGTCGCCGACCTTGGCGCTGAATTCGCACAGGGCGCGCACGGCCACGGTGTAGCTCATGCCGGCGTAGCCTGCCAGCGCACATGGCAGACCGCCACCGGCAACCCGTGGGCGTGGCAGAACTCGAGCCAGCGCAGCTGGTTGTCCTGCAGGCGGTCGCCCGGCCCCTTGACCTCGACCATGCGATAGCCGCCCTGCCCCGGCCAGAACTGGATAAGGTCGGGCATGCCGGCGCGGTTGGCGCGGATGTCCTGCAGCAAACGCAGGAAGCAGGCTTTCAAATGCTCGGGCGGCAGGTGCTCGAGTGCCTGTTCGAGCAGTGGCTCATCGAGCATCTGCCAGAACACAAACGGCGACTGCAGGCCTTGCTTGGCCGCATGGCAGGCCCGAATGGCCTCACGGTGACTGCCATCGTCGAGCCGGCCCAGGCAGGTTGCGAACTGCTCGGCGCGGCGCAGTTGGAAGTCCGTGTCATGCAGGTCCTGGGGCCCGGCCTGGAATGGGTTGAAGAAAGCACCTGGTACCGGTGCGAAGATCGCCTCCCAGCACAGCAGGCCGAACAGGCTGTTGAACAGGGTGTTCTCGACGTAGTGAACAGCCCCGCCCTGCTGCTCCAGATACAGACGCACCGCCTCTTCCACCCCCAGTGCCGCCATCGCGGCCGGCAGCTCCAGCTCGATGAGCGTGACCGCGCTCGTGCGCCGACGCGGTTGTGGCGGGCCGCCGAGCTTGCGCGCCAACCGTGGCAACATGCGCTCCAACGCCTGGCATTCCAACGCGTTGGCAGGCGCCTGGGCCATGGCCTGGGCCAATGCGAGTGCCGGCTGCCACTGCTCGCTGCGCTCGTATACCCGGACCTGGCGGATGCGCGCCTCGGGGTGGGCGCAGTCGGCATAGACCTGCAACGCCAGGTCCCAGTCGCCAGCACGCTCGCATTGCTGGCCGATGCTGAACAGCAGCCGCGCCCGACGACGGACCAACCAGGGGTTGCTGTGGTCAAGACCCGCGAGTGCCGCGAGCAGTTCGGCGGGCGCGGCGCCCTGCTCGAGGCGCTCGGCGCACTGGTGCAGGGCTATGGCCAGGTCGACCTCGCTACGCTGGCGCAAGGCCCGCGAGTCGGCGCTGAACGCCACCTGTTCGTAACGGAACACGCCCAGATCGGCCAGCACGAAATCGGACCAGCTCTGGTACAGGTTGCCAAAGAACAACAGCCGCAGCCGGTCGCATAATGGCTGCCGGCTCCAGTGCAGGATCAGCGTCGGGAAATCGGGGCACCACTGTGCCAGGGGCCTGGGCGCCAGCTCGAGTGCCTGCAACTGTTCCAGCAATTCGGCCTTGCTGGCCCGAGGCCGGGGAATTTTCCCGGCGAAAAGCCCGGCCAGCTCATCCTTGCGCAGCAAAGCCCACAATTGCTCGACGGCCAACGGTGCGTCGGCTGTTACCCAGCCCAAAGCCAACAGCGGCACCAGGGCCGCGTCGGCATCACCGATCTCGGCGTAGTCGAGCTTGTCCTTGCGAAACCACTCGCCCTTGCGCATGACCATCCGTACCAGCAGCGCCTGCGCTGACACAGGCAACTCGCCGAACACCTGGATGAAACGGTGCTCATCGCGGTCCAGCAGGTCGGCGTAGCGTTGCCCGACCCAGCTCAGGACCTGACGGAAGTTATACAGGTAGTACAAGGGATCATCGACAGAATGGGCGATCACGGTGCAAGTCGGGCGCGGGGGAACAAGCACTGGTTATACATACAGACCGCCTACTGGGGCAAGTGCGCTGGATCAACGGTCACGCGCTGCTCCACGAACCGGCCGGCAGCGGCCGCAGCCACAGGTCGCGCCGCCCCAGCAACTGATACAGGCGCCGTGCCTGGCTGCCGAGCGTGCCGGCGTACAGCGCCCGCAACTGCGCGAGCTGCAGGCCGCTGGTATCCACCAGCCACTGGCTGACAGGCTCCGGACAAGGCTGGCCCTGCAGGGCACGGTGCAGGTATGGCAACGCGACGCGCATACCGGGATGGCAGCGCAGCACGAAGGCTTCGAGGTTGTGCCCCTGCGCGTCGAAGGGGGTGAACAACTGGCAGACCAGTTGCGCTTCATTGACGCCATAGGCCGCAAGCAGCCGCGCCTGGGCCTCGTCGCGCAAGGCCCGCCCCTGCGGCCAGGCCACCGCCGGCTGGCGCAAACGCTGGTAGAACGCCTGCGCGCCCTCGCGGTAGGTACGCTGCTCGAGGTACTGCGCCTTGAGGCCATGCAGGTGGGCCAGCGGCAAAGGGTCGAACAACCCTGCCGGCCCCTGGGCATGCCAGGCCTGCGCCTCCTCCCGCCCGAGCATGCGGTCAAGGTGCCCGCCGTCATCGGGATGGCGCAGCAGATCCTCCACCGTCATCAGGTGGGTATCGCCCCAGGGCTGATCGTGCATGGGCGCTGTCGGCGACTGCCAAGGGTCGGACAGCATCTGGTGCAGCTGTTCGACACCGGCGGCCAGGACGCTGTGGGGTGTCACGGTGTGCGCGACCTCCCCGCTATGGCGCAGGCAACGCCGCCCCCAGGCCAGCAGGCGGTGGCGCTGGGCAAGCGGCGCGGCGCTGACCAGGAGCTGCTCGCCGTCTTGTCCACCCAGCACCTGCCCAAGGCTGGCCCCCACATCCAGATACCCCCTGGCGCCGAGCAAAGCCCCGGGCTGCCCGCCGGCGAGGTGCCCGAACAGCAGCCAGGCGTTACCTGCGGCGGCCAATTGTTCGACCGAACAGGCCTGTCGAGCACCAAATGGGCCAAGCTGCCCGCCATCGGCGCGCAACAGCTCCACCCGTGGATCATCGTGCAGGAACAGTGCGCTGAAGCAACGGTCGTGAAGGGCCAGGGCGGTGTCGTCGAGGGTGGGCAGGCGGGCCGCCAGCACCCGCAGGCGGAAGGTGGCGGCGTGGCGAATGGCGATACTCAGTTGCGCGGCGCGCAGGCAGGCCAGCAAATGCGCGCTGCGCCGGTCCACGCCGTGCAGGGCTAGTACCCGCAGGTTGCCGATGTATTCCTGGCCGCCAGCGATGACCAGCAGGCGCTGGATCAGCAACTGCACCGAGGCGCGCTGGGCCTGGCTCATGTGCTCCAGCAGGCGCTGCAGGACCTGCTGGTAGATATAGTGCATGGCTTGGTCGTGGGTCTCGGTCATGCTATCGCTCCATCTCCCTGACGGCTTCGAATTGAAGTCCGATTCTGGCAGATGAATAGCTGACCGGGCTTGAAGGAAACTTCCCAAAACCGGGTAAGAAAATTAGCTATGTTTAGCAGTGAGGCCACGAACCAAAGCCCGCCCCTACAGGGCGGGCGTCATGCCACGGCGCTGGCGTCGGCAGCGTCAGCCCTGCCCGCCCATGTCCAGCACCACCCGTCCACCGCAAGGGCAGGCGTCCATATGCCGGTGCGCCTCGACCACCTGCTCGAACGGGTACACCTTTATGATCTGCGGTGTCAGCAGCTGGTCGGCGGTGAACTGGTTGATGTCGCGCAAGGCCCGTTGCAACGCCACCTGGTCCTGGGCGATGCCCAGCTCCGGCTTGCCGGTGAAGTTGCCGATGCAGTGCACATGGAACTGGATGTTCTTCTGGAACGCCGCGCAGGCCGGGAACGGCGTCTGGTTGCCGCCCTGCAGGCCATACAGCACCAGGCTGCCGCGCGGTGCCAGGACATCGCCGAGCAGCGACATCTGCGGGCCGCCCATGCCGTCGAGGACCATGTCCACGCCACGGCCATCGGTGTACTTGCCGATCTGCATCAGCAGGTCCTGCTCCTCGGTGACGATCACCTTGTCCGCGCCCAGGCCCAGCAGGTACTCACGCTGCTCGGGTTCCTTGGTGGCGGCGAACACCTTCAACCCCAGGGCCTTGCCCAGCTGCACGAAAGCCGGCCCGGCGCAGTGGCTGGCGTCGGTGACCAGCGCGGTCTGCCCGGCCTTGGCCCGGGCCAGGTCGACATAGGCGAAGTAGGCGATCAGCAGCGGGGTGTAGTGCACGCTGGCCTCGATCGGGGTCAGCACGTCCGGATAACGGGTGATGGCGCTACGCGGCAGCACGATCACGTCACCGTAGACCGGGTGGTCGTTGGGGCTGGTGGCCGGGAAGCTGGCGACCCGGTCGCCCACCGCGATATCGTCCACGCCCTCGCCGACCGCGGTGACCACGCCGGCCATCTCATGGCCGATACCCGCCGGCAGCCGCGCCTGGGACGGCGCCAGGTTCTGCCGCCAGAGCACGTCGTACCAGCTGATGCCGATCGCCTCGACGCGGATCTGCACCTCGCCGGTGGCCGGGGACGGTTCGGCCTGCTCCTCGCAACGGAGCACATCGGCCTGGCCGAACTTGTGGAAACGGATCATGCGGGACATCGCATACCTCGCCTTTGTGAATCTCGTATTACCACGGACTTTATCCGGGCTTTCACGGTTGGACCATCAGTGGCTGTTAATAGTCGACATGCCTGTCATTGATTGGGCCCCTGACAAATCTGTGCATTGGCACCCGGAAATCGGTGCAGGGTACCAGCCTTTGGCCTTAAGATTCACCCCTGCCCCACTTCAGGCGAGCCGCATCGAATGAATCGTAACGACTTGCGTCGCGTAGACCTCAACCTGCTGATCGTGTTCGAGACGCTGATGCACGAACGCAGCGTGACCCGCGCCGCCGAGAAACTGTTCCTCGGCCAGCCGGCGATCAGCGCCGCGCTGTCGCGCCTGCGCAACCTGTTCGACGACCCGCTGTTCGTGCGTACCGGCCGCAGCATGGAGCCGTCGGCGCGCGCCCACGAGATCTTCGCCCTGCTGTCGCCGGCGCTGGACTCGATCTCCACCGCCGTCAGCCGCGCCGCCGAGTTCGACCCGGCCACCAGCAACGCGGTGTTTCGCATCGGCCTGTCGGATGACGCCGAATTCGCCCTGCTGCCCCAGCTGCTCAAGCGCATCCGCGCCGAGGCGCCCGGCATCGTGCTGGTGGTGCGCCGGGTCAACTACCTGCTGATGCCCACCCTGCTGGCCTCCGGCGAAATCTCGGTGGGCGTGAGCTACACCAGCGACCTGCCGGCCAACGCCAAGCGCAAGGTGCTACGCCGCAGCATGCCCAAGCTGCTGCGCGCCGACAGCATGCCCGGCAACATCACCCTGGACGACTTCTGCGCCCGCCCCCATGCGTTGGTGTCGTTCGCCGGCGACCTGTCCGGGTTCATCGACGAGGCGCTGGAGGAGATCGGCCGCAAGCGCCATGTGGTGCTGGCCGTGCCGCAGTTCAACGGCTTGGGGAGCTTGCTGGCGGGGACCGATATCGTCGCCACGGTGCCGGATTACACCGCCGATGCCCTCACGGCAGCGGGCGGCCTGCGGGCCGAGGACCTGCCGCTGGAAGTGCGCAGCTTCGAGCTGCACATGGCCTGGCGCGGGGCGCAGGATAATGATCCGGCGGAGCGGTGGTTGAGATCGCGGATACAGATGTTCTTCGGCGACCCCGATAGCCTCTGATCAAGCTCCACCAAGCAAAACACAGCCTTCAAATACATCTACCAATTTGGAGATAACAACGATCTATCCAGCCATCATGCCTTAGACAGCTCGCCAATCTTCTCCAGCCGCGCCCGCACGATATTGCGGCTGATGCTCAGCAAGCGCCCGGTCTGCAGCTGATTGCCGTGGCAGTACCGATACGCCGCCCTGAACACAGTCTCCTCGATATGCTCATACAAGTTCGGGACATTCTGCTCGAATAGCGCCAGCAAAGCGCTTTCCAATTCCGGCGGTGCCGCGCTCGCTGCCGGCAAGTAAGCCTGTGCAACAGGCGCCGCCACCTGTGGCCGGATATCGACCAAGTGCAGATCCGCCGGTGCCACCACCTGATACCGGCACACCAGCAACGCATGGTGAATGGCATTTTCCAGCTCGCGGATGTTGCCCGGCCAGCTATGCGCCAGCAACTTGCGCTCGGCATCCGGGCTCAGCGCTGCCCGTTCGTAACCCAGCCGTCGGCAATGTTCTTCGATGAAGAATTCCGCCAGCGGCAGGATGTCTCCTGGCCGCTCCCGCAAGGGCGGCAGGCGTATCGTTGCGACGTGCAGGCGGTAGAACAAATCCTCTCGAAAATGCCCTGCCACCACCGCGTCAGCCAGGTTGACGTTGGTTGCCGCCACCAGCCGCACGTTGATCGGTATCGGCGTACGTGAGCCCAGGCGCACCACCTCACGCTCCTGCAGCACGCGGAGCAACTTCACCTGCATGTTCAACGGCAGGTCGCCGATTTCGTCGAGGAACAGCGTGCCGCCATTGGCCGCCTCGAACCAGCCGGCCTTGTTGCTGGTAGCGCCCGTAAAAGCGCCTTTCTCGTGGCCGAACAACTCGCTCTCCACCAGGGTTTCGGCAAAGGCGCCGCAGTTCACCGCCACGAACGGCTCACGCCCACGGCGGCTAAGGTGGTGGATATGACGGGCGACGAGCTCCTTGCCGGTGCCGGTTTCGCCGATGATCAGGGTATTGGCCTCGCTGGGCGCCAGGCGCTCGATGCGGCTGAGCAGCTCCTGGGAGCGCGGGTCCTTGAACACGAGCACAGTGGCGCGTACCGACTTGGTCAGCTCGCGGGCATTTGGGTGGGTGATCAGCGACATGGGGGCATTCCTGGCAGTTGACGCGCAGGCCCATAGTGCATGAAACAAATTAGATCAAAAAATTATTAATTAGCATTTGAATATTCGAATTGGAAATATTCGATTTTTCAACAATCGACTGCTGCTACAGCAGCAATCCGCCAGCACTGCCCTGCCCGCCGATCAGCAGCCCCTGCCCTTCACGTCCATTTCCCTTTGGCTGGAGGCCCTGTAGATAAAGGGCTGTAGCCACCTAACAGCATGCTGGCATGCATTTCGCTCCTGGCCTGTGGAACCTTTGCCTGGAGCTGCACATGAACAATCCCTGGCGTCACGCCCTCGCCCTGCTGGGCGGTCTGTTCCTCAGCCTGGCTGCGCTGGCAGCCGAGCCACCGGCGGCGGTGCGCATCGCCATCGTCGCCTTCACCCAGGGCGGCGCGCCGGTGTTCGGTGGCATCCCTGGGCGGGTGATCGAAGAAGGCTGGCTGGAACAACAACTGGCCGCCCGCGGCGTGAAACTGCAATGGACCGCCCTGCCGCATGCCGGCGCCGGGCCGCAGATCAACGAAGGTTTCAGCAACGACAGCCTGGACTTTGCCGTGCGCGGCGACCTGCCCTCGGTCATCGCCGGTGCCGGCCAGGTGCCGGGCAAGCTGGTGGTGCCGGGCGGCAGCGGCAACAACATCTACCTGGTGGTGCCGAGCAATTCCACGGCACGCAGCATCCAGGACCTTAAGGGCAAACGCCTGGCGCTGCACCGCGGCCGGCCATGGGAATTCGCCTTCAGCAATTTCCTGCAGAGCCAGGGCCTGCAACTGAGCGATTTCAAGATCGCCAACCTCAACCCGCAGGTCGGTGCCGCTGCGGTGTCTGCCGGTAAAGTGGATGCCGCCGTGCTGCTCAACGAAGCCTACGCCCTGGAAGACAAAGGCGTGGCGCGCATCCTCTGGTCGACCAAACAAGGCGCCAACGACTGGCGGCTGGTCTCCGACCTCTGGGGCACTGACCGCTTCGTGCAGCAGCACGCCGACCTGACGCAATTGGTGGCCACCGCCTGGGTGCGCGCGGCCTGGTGGATCTCCCAGGAGCACAACCGCGACGCCTACTACGCGCTGTCTTCGCGCGCCGGCGTCAGCGAAAGCGTGCTGCGCCGTGACGACCAGGACGATCCGGTGGCCTGGAAGGCGCGCTGGGCACCGAAAAGCGATGCCCAGCTCAAGGCTCACTACGACGCCCTTGGCCAGTACGCCTTGGCCAACCGGCTGATCCGCACCCCCTACGACATTACCAGCGACCTGGCCACGGGCTTTACCCGCCAGGCGTTGATCGACCTGCAACTGACCCCCTACTGGCCATCCATCGACACCCAGATCAGCCAACACCCTTGAGAGACTTTCCCATGAAACTGCCTGCTTCGCTCGTCTTCGGTCTAAGCGCCCTGGCCCTGTCCATCGGCGCCATGGCCGCCGAAACCTACGCCCCCAAACCAGACCCGCAACAGGGCGATGGTCGTGTGTCGGCCTTCTACACCTGGACCAAGGCCATCCCCGCTACCCCCGGCAAACTGCTGCGCAGCGAACCGCTGGAGCAGGCGCTCAGCCTGCCCAATGCCGCCAGCGCGCAACGCCTCCTTTACACCTCGCTCGATGGTATCGACGGCAAGACCCCAATCGTGGTTTCCGGTGCGCTGTTCATCCCCAAAGGCAAGGCACCAGCGGGCGGCTGGCCGGTCGCCAGCTGGGGCCATGGCACCGTCGGCGTGGCGGATATCTGCGCGCCGTCCTGGGCAGGCCGCAGCTACCGCGACGTGCAATACCTCAATCGCTGGCTCGATGAAGGCTATGCCATTGTCGCCACTGACTATCAGGGCCTGGGTGTGCCGGGCGGCCACCCGCTGCTGAACAACCGCATGGCCGCCTACGGCATTCTCGATGCGGCCAAGGCCGTGGTCGCAGGCGTGCCGGGGCTGGCCGACAAGGTGTTGATCATCGGCCAGTCGCAAGGGGGGGCCGGGGCCTTTGCCGCCGGGGCCTATGCGGCGACGTACGCGCCCAAGCTGGGCGTCAAGGGCAGTATCGGCACGGGTGTGATCTACACCGTGGGCGCGAAGAATGTGGGCGAACAGGACCAGGACAAGGTCGACCCGGCCCTGGCCTACGGCTTCTATACCCTGCTCGCCGCACAGCAGTATGACCCGAGCATCGATCCGCGCGACTTCTACACCGACAAGGCCTTGCCGCTGTTCGAGCAAGCGCGTACCAGTTGCCTGTCAGCATTGGTCAGCGACGTGGTCGGTACCGGCCTTACCCCGGCCAACGCCAAGAAAGACTACAAGGGCGACCAGCTCAAGCCATGGCTGGCGCAGGTGTCGTACCCGACCCTGAAGCTTGCCCAGCCGATCTTCATTGGCACCGGCGCCGAGGACAAGACCCCCGCTGCCACCACTCAGGTCGCGCTGATGCAGGATGCCTGCAAAGCCGGCTCGGTGGTGCAGGGCCACCTCTACAAGGGCCTGGGCCATAGCGAAACGGTGAATGCGTCGCTTAAGGACTCCATCCCGTTCGCGCGCCAGGTCATCAGCGACCAGCCGGTCACCCCCAATTGCAGCCCAAGCGTCCAGTAAGGAGGCCAGCCCATGAGCATCGAATTCTTTACCCGCCTGCCCTTGCATGGCGAAACCCAGTTTCTCCCCGGCGACCCGCGCAACCGCGGCGACTGGCATGCGGGCGGGCCCAGCACCGGTGCGGTGTCGGGGTTTGCCGTGGGTGACCACTTCACCTATATCGACTACCTCGGTCAGATCGCCCGTGCCGCAGAAATAAACGGCTTTGGCGGCGCGCTGATGGTCAATGCCCCCACTGGCGAAGAGCCGTGGACGGTGTGCTCGCTACTGGCCCGGGAAACCCGCTCGCTGAAGTTCGTCACTGCGTTCCAACCCTATCACTACACCCCATGGGTGGCCGTGCAACAGGCCGCGACCTACCAGCGCGCCACCGGCAACCGCCTGGTGTGGAACATCATCAACGGCGGCTCGGATGCCATCCAGCGCCAGGTCGGCGACTTCGAAGACCATGACCAGCGCTATGCCCGCGCCACCGAGTTCATGGACGTGGTGCGCGGCTACTGGCACCACGAGCAGTTCCATTACCAAGGCACTTACTACCGCGCCGAAGGCGGTGGCCTGCGCGGGCCGCTGAAAAAGGCCGAGCTGCCGCTGATCTGCACGGCCGGCTCGTCGGTGGCAGCACGGGAGTTCGCCGCCAAGCACGCCGACTTCTACCTGATGCGCGCTGAACACCCGGACGAGATTGCCGCGCTGATCGCAGATATCCGCGCCCGCGCGTTGAAGTGGGGCCGCACCGATATTCGCTTCGGCCTGTCCATCGACGTGATCGCCCGCGAAACCGAAGACGCAGCACTGGCCGAGGCCAAGCGGTTCTTCGACGAAGGCGTGGCCAAGGGCACGGTCAAGGCGCGCGCCGCCCACGCCGGCCTGCGCACGGCGCGCAAGCTGAGCTACGAGCATGGCTACAACGACAAGGACGAGCAACAGGCCTTCGACGACTTCTTCATCCACCCCAACGTGTGGACCGGCTTCGGCTACATCGGCATCCCGCCGGGCTGCGCGCTGGTGGGCAGCTACGCCAACGTGGTGGCGCGTATCCGCGAGTACCACGGCATCGGTGTCGATCTGTTCTTCCTTGCCGGCTACCCGCACCTGGAAGAAGCCTACCGTATCGGTGAGCACATCCTGCCGCACTTTCGTGAGCAGCGTGCAGCCCTTGCCCGCCCGGTAGCCGCACCCGTGCCACTGCACGCCAGCAACGGAGCCTGACGCCATGGCCAGGGACGGTTACCCACTGAGCCGGCGCAGCTTTCTTGGCCACGCCGGAATACTGGCCGGCGGGCTGCTGGCCGGCTGCGGCCCCGCCGACAGCCCGAACCCTGCCGTGGCCGACGAGCCACGCCATGGCGGGCGCCTGCGCCTGGGTATCATCGACGGCAGCCAGAGCGGCAACCTCGACGCCCACAAGCCTGTCGGCAGCGGCATCGTGCGTGGCTTTGCCTTGTACAGCAAGCTGTGGGAGTGGGACGAGCAGATGCAGCCGCGCCTGGCCTTGGCCGAGTTCGCCGAGCCCAATGCCAACGCCAGCAGCTGGACCTTGCGCCTGAAGCCGGGGCTGGAGTTCCACCACGGCAAGACCATCGACGCCGACGATTTGATCTTCTCCATCCGCCGCCTCACCGACCCGCAGCTGGCCTCGCCCTATGCGGCGCTGCTGCACTGGGTGGACCGCGACAACCTGGTCAAGCTGGATGAGCGTACCGTGCGCCTGGGCTTTCGCGAGGGGCGCAGCTACCTGCCACTGCCGGAAACCTGGGTCAACTTCGGCGGCATCGTGCCGGTGGACTATCACCCGGTGACCAACCCGGTCGGCGCCGGGCCGTACAAACTGAAAAGCTTCACCCCTGGCCAGCGCTCGCTGTTCACCCGCTTCGACAATTACTACAAGCCTGGCAAACCGTATGCCGATGAACTGGAAATCATCGACTTCAAGGACCAGACCGGCCGCCTGGCGGCGTTGCGTGCAGGGCAGATCGACATGGCCAACGTCATGTCCACCGAACACCTGCAGGTGCTGCAGGCCGATCCACGGTTACGGTTGCTGAAATCGGTGAGCGGCAACTGGCTGTCGTTCGACATGAACACCGCCAAGGCGCCGTTCGACGATCCGCGTGTGCGCGAGGCGTTCCGCCTGCTGGCCGACCGTGAGGAGCTGGTACGCCGTGCGCTGAATGGCCAAGGCCGGGTGGCCAACGACCTGTATGCACCGTTCGACCCAACCTTCGACCACAGCATTGGCCCGCGCCCCTATGACCCGCAGCGCGCAGTGCAGTTGCTGCGCGAAGCCGGCCATGAACAGTTGCAGGTGGAACTGGTGACCACCCCTGGCCCGGGGTTGGCTTCGGCCCTGGTGCTGGCCGAACAGGCCCGGCGCGTCGGCGTGACACTCAACGTGCGCCAGGTCGACCTGGCCACCTTCCAGGGACCGCAGCGCGACGACTGGACCTTGAGTACCGGCGGCAGCATCGGTGCGCCGTTCCTGGCCAGCGCCATCCATACCGATGCGCCGTTCGCAGTGGCCAACAAGACCCACTTTCACGACCGCGAATTCAGCGAGGCCTTCCTTGGCGCCATGGCCCAGCCGGACCTTGCGCAACGCAAGGCGCTGGTGCACCGGGCGCAACGTATCCAGTACGAGCGCGGCGGCATGCTGATCTGGGGCTTCGCCGACCTGCTCGATGGCGTCAGCACCCGCGTGGGTGGCGCGCAGGCCGAGCAGTCGCTGTTCAGCACCTGGCGGTTCGAGAGCCTGTGGCTCAGAAGTTGACCTGCAGGCCCTCTACCGCCTGTCCCGGCCCTATCGCCGGCAAGCCAGCTCCCACAGGGATAGCGCCAGCCTTCAAGCCCATGCAGTCCCTGTGGGAGCTGGCTTGCCGGCGATAGGGCCGGGACAGGCAACACAAAAAACAAACCAACCGCAGGCGCGGCTGCGCCCTCGTTTCTCCCACATTCTTACTATTGAACGAGGCCCAGCCAATGCCCCGCATTACCTTGCTGCACCCCAAATTCCAGCCCAGCGCCCTGGCGCTGGCCATTCTGGCCGGCAGCCTGCCGCCAGCCCACGCCGAAGATACCCAGCTGCAAACCGTCACCGTGCAGGCCGAACAGGCCGACGACGACGCCCTGCCCACCCGACCACCGGCCTCGATCTACGGCGGCCTGGAAACCAAGGTGCTGGACACCCCGCGCTCGGTCACCCAGATCAATGCCGAACAATTGGCCAACGACCCGATCCGCAGTTCCGACGACCTGGTCAAGTACGCCCCCGGCATCACCCGCGGCGGTGGCCAGAACGCCGGCATCGCCCCGCAGATGCGCGGGCAGAACACCGAGGTGTTCCAGGATGGCCAGCGCGCCTACGGCGTGCGCCACCCGGCCAACTTCAATGCCTACGAAGGGGCCGACATCGTCGCCGGGCCGTCCTCTGTGACCTACGGTTCGGTCAGCGGCAGCGGTGGCTACGTCAATTACTTGAGCAAGAAACCCGACTTCAACCGTTTCCGTACCAAGCTCAGCGGCGAAATCGGCAGCTGGATCCCCGATGGCGAATCGCGCGACGCCACCAAGTTCAGCATCGACAACACCGGCCCGCTGACGGACAACCTGGCCTACCGGGTGAGCATCACCCGCCAGCGCCAGGAAGACTTCTACGACAACGTCGAGAACAACTTCGACGCCTTCTATGGCGCGCTGGCCTGGCGCAACGACAACCTGCGGGTTGACTGGAACGCCGCCTACGACGACTACTACGACTACAACATCACCCACGGCTGGAACCGCGCCACCCAGGACCTGGTCGACCACGGCAAGTACTACGCCGGTCGCGCCACGCCAATCGTCCAGAACGGCAACAACTTATGGTCGCCGGTGCTCTCCTCCGGCGCCGCCGACGCCCAGGTGCTTGGCTGGGTCCAGCGCCAGCGCAATGCTCAGGGCCAGTATCAGGTAGTCGATGGCAGCTTCCAGAATGCCTCGCCCAATACCCAGGCCAACCCCGGCAGCCTGCGTGGCTGGGTCTACGACCCGTCGCTGGCAGGCAACGGCCTGACTTCGTTGTCGTCACAGACCGGCCAGCGCGCGCAGGATGAAAACCGCTCGCGGCGCTTTACCACGCAACTGCGCGTCGAAGGCGACCTGACCCCATCGATAACCCTGGCCAACAGCACCTTCTACCAGCACTCCACCGACACCACCGATGCCGTCGGGGCGTTCCAGGTGCAGGGCAAGGACGACATTTTCGACAACCGCTTCGAATTTCGCGCCCGTGGTCAGTGGCAACTGGGCGACCTGACCCTGGTCGACGACAGCAACACCGGGCTGATCTACCGCCGCGAGCGCAACGAGTCGATCGCCGCCAACAACAGCTTCGGCAGCACCATCAACGCCTATGACCTGACCCTCGACCCGACCTTGAAGAACCCCGGCGACCTGCTCGGCCTGAGCGGCCGTAACCCCGCCGGTGGCAACGCAGCCTGGATCGGCCAACCCGGCGTGCCGCAGTTTTCCAGCTACTACGGCTGGCTCAACCTGCCCGCCATGTACCCGGCCGGGCACGGCCTGTATGCAGAATCGGTGGCGCCCTACACCGCCGACAGCACCTGGACCACCAGGACCCTGTTCAGCCAGCACAACCTGCGCCTGGGCGAACGCGTGGGCCTGAACATCGGCGCCAGCCGCAGCTGGATCGACGCCCGTATCGAAAACCCCCTCGTGCTGCCCGGCGGCAACCCGCGCAAAGACTCGGACAACTATCGGCTGTTCTCGGTGCAGGTAAGCCCCTACGTAAAACCTACCGAAAACAGCACCCTGTACTACACCTTCGACCGCTCGCTGGCGGTGAATACCGGCTTCTTCACCAACGGCCTGGGTTGGGGCAGCGGCACGGGGGCCAATCAGCTCAATCCGCTGGCCTTCGAAAGCCTGAGCGTGCTGCATGAGGTCGGGTTGAAAGTGGAAGCAGTGCCTGACCAGCTGTTCCTTACCCTGGCCGCCTACAAACAGGCCCGCGACCAGTCGCCGGACAGCAACAACAACATCGCCCGGCTGATCGTCAAAGGCTGGGAAGCGACCCTGCGCTACCAGGACCAGCACCTGCGCGGCGGCCTCAACCTCAGCCGCATCAGCGCCTACAACGAGTTCACCAGCCAGGCCGGGTTCGCCTCGGCCGGATTCATGCCCGATAACGGCACCGTATTCGGCGACAACAACAGCCTGAATCAGCGCCCGTCCGGCAAGTTCGATGCGGTGCAGATCCCCGAATACAACGCCGGCGGGTATGTCGACTACCGCTTCGACTCGGGGTTTGGCGTCGAGCTTTCCGGCTGGTGGACCAGCAGCTGGTACCTGAACCTGAGCAAGACGGTGAAAGTGCCGGACGAATACAACCTCGACCTTGCCGTGTACTACCGCCAGCCGCAATGGGGCGTGACGGTGCGCATGCTCAACGTTACCGACGAGCTGAATTTCGTCAGTGGCCTGGCCGGCTCTACCAATACCTTCCTGCAACCGATGCCGGGCCGCACGCTGCTGGCCCAGGTCGATTACCAGTTCTGATCACCCTCAACCTGAAAGGCTAGGCGAATGCTCCACCAGCGTCCGGGTATAAGCATCAACCGGACGCCCAAGAACCTGATCAGCAGCCCCCTGCTCCACCACCCGTCCCTGGCGCAACACCAGCACACGGTCGGCAATCGCCCGCACCACCCCAAGGTCATGGGTCACGAACAACACCGTCAGCCCCTCCTCCTGCAGTCGCTTCAGCAAGGCCAGAATCGACGCCTGCACCGACACATCCAGCGCCGAGGTAATCTCGTCACACACCAGCAACTTCGGCTCGCAGATCAACGCCCGGGCAATCGCCACCCGCTGGCGTTCACCACCGGACAAGCTATGCGGGAACATGTCCGCCACGCGCGCCGGTAGCGACACCCGCTCCAGCACGGCCTCGACCCGCTGACGCGCTTCACCGCCACGGACCCCGAAAAAGTGCGCCAAAGGGGCGCCGAGCGTTTGCCCTATCGTGTGCCTTGGGTTCAAGGCCCGGTAGGGGTTCTGGAACACATACTGGATCTGGTGACGCAACTCGGCATCCCGTTCACGCGCTGCAAACGCCAAAGGTTTGCCGGCGTAGCTGAGTTGCCCCTGGACGTTTTCGCCCAGCCCGGCAATCGCCCTGGCCAGGCTGGTCTTCCCCGAACCCGACTCACCCACCAGCGCCAGGCACTCCCCTTGCCCCACCCGCAGGGAAACATCGAACAGCACCTGGCGATCGTAGGCGACATCCAGCCCCCGGACCTCCAGCAACACTGCCGCGCCCGGCGCAGCAACAGCCTCGACAGCCGCCTCACCGAGGGACAGCGGCTCTCTGTGCGGCACCAGGCACGCCACCCGATGCCCGCTGTCGTGCGCCAACAACGACGGCTCGATTACACAACACTCTGCACGACGCCTGCCGCAGCGCGGCGCAAACGCACAGCCATGCGGGCGCTGCCCCGGTGCCGGTGCGTGCCCGGCAATCGCCTGCAACGGCTGGCGCCGGGCAATGTCGGGAATGGCCGCGAGCAAGGCGCGGGTGTAGGGATGCAGCGGTGCGCCGAACAACGCCTCGCGCCCGGCCACTTCCACCAGTCGGCCCGCGTACATCACCATCACCCGGTCGACCAGGTCACGCACCACCGCCAGGTCATGGGTGACGTAAAGGGCCGCCACACCCTGGTCACTGCACAGCCGCTTGAGGGTCAGCAGCACATGGGCCTGGGTGGTCACGTCCAGTGCGGTGGTGGGCTCGTCGAGCACGATCAGGCGGGGCCGCAAGACAAACGCCAGCGCCAGCATCACCCGCTGTTGCTGCCCGCCAGACAGTTGATGCGGGAACCGCCGCAGGAAGGCGTCGTCATCCGGCAGGCCTACATCCAGCAGGGTATCGCCGATGCGCTGGCGTGTTGCCTCACGCGACAGCGCAGGCTGGTGCGCCAACAGGGTTTCACGCAGCAAGGCCCCCAGGCGCAGCGCCGGGTTCAGCGCCGTGGCCGGGTCCTGGGCCACGTAGCCGACCAGCCCGCCACGGGCCAGGCGCAGGGCCTCGCCTTCGAGTTCGAGCAGCGATTGCCCGGCCACAACCACTTGCCCGCCAACAATGCACGCGCCCTGTCGGGCATGGCGCAACAATGCTGTGGCCAAGGTGGTCTTGCCCGAGCCTGACTCACCGACCAGGCCAACAATCTCCCCTGCCGCAAGGCTGAAGGACACCTCGGCCAGTACATCAATCTGCCCGGCCAGCTCTACCCGCAGGTCGCTGACCTGCAACACTTCACTCGCCACATGCAACAGCGCGCTCATGGCTGCTTCTCCCCAATCCGTGCACTGGCCCGGCCAATGCCTTCGGCAAGGATGTTGGTGCCATAGGCAAACACCCCGATCAGCAATGCAGGGGCCAGTACGGCCCAGGGCTGCACCAGCAGGCCGGCCTGGTTTTCGTTGATCATCAAGCCCCAGTCCGCAGCGGGGGGTGCCACTCCATAGCCCAGAAAACTCAAGCCGGACAGCATCCCCACTGCCCAGGTCAGCATGTTGCCGAAGTGCACCAACAGCGGCGTGAGGATGTTCGGCAGGATTTCATGAAAGAGGATGCGCCAACGCGGGTAACCCATCATCTGCGCCGCCTCGACATACTCCTGCCCGGCCACCGCCACGGCACTGCCCCGGGCCAGACGGACAACCCCAGGGATAAAGGCGATCGCCACGGTCAAAACGATCAGCCAAGGCGCCCGACCGAGCATGGACACGATCAACAGCACCAGAATCAGGTCCGGGAACGCCAGCGATACATCCGCCGCCCAGCTGATTAGCTGATCCAGGCGCCTGCGCGAGAAGCCGGCCAACAGGCCCAGGCTGCCGCCCACCAGCAATGCGAGGGTGGCTGCAGCCACCGACATCCACAGCACCGACAGGCCGCCGCTGAGCAAGCGTGAAAGCAAATCATGGCCCAGAAAATCGTGCCCCAGCGGTGCCCCGGCAGCCGGGGGGCCGTACACCGGCCCGACCATCGCCGTGGGCGCGTGGGGTGCCAGCCAGGGGCCGAAAGCGGCCAGCAGCGCCACCAGCAAGGTGATCACGGCGCCCCGGCGTATCTGCGGGTCGGCCAGCCAACGGGAATCAGTCATGGGTGGCCTCCTGGGCAGGGGTGCTGCGCGCACGCCGCCACCATGGCCGAATGCCACGGCGGATACGGCGGATCATCCGCACCCGACGTGCGGTGCGCAGTTTGGGGGTAAGCAGCACGGTCAGCAGGTCGGCCAGCAGGTTGATCAACACCACCGCCAAAGTGATGACCAGCACCACCGCCTGGATCATCGGCAGGTCGCGCATCTGGATCGCGGCGTTCAACGCCGTACCGATGCCCGGGTAGCTGAAGATCACTTCGGCCAGCAGCGCACCGCCGACCAGTGTGCGCAACGTCAGCGCCACGCCCTGGATCGCCGGGGTCAAGGCATTGGGCAAGGTATGCCGCCAAACGATTCGCCGCTCGGGGATGCCACGCAGGCGCGCGGCGATCACATACTCGGACTCCAGTGCCTCGATCATTGAAGCCCGTACCATGCGCGTGAGGTACGGCAGCGCAGACAGGCTCAGCGCCACGACCGGCAACACCAACGACGGCCACTGCCGCCACAACGACAGTTGCGGGTCGAGGATCGACACCGCCGGCAGCCAGCCCATGCCCGGCATGGAAAACAGCAGCACCAAACCGATGGCCAACAGAAAACCCGGCGTGGCCTTGAGCAGGATCAACGCCGACAACCCCCAGCGGTCGAGCCGGCTGTCACGGCGCAGGGCCAGGCTCACCCCCAGCAGCAACGCCAGCGGCACCACCAGCGCCAGCACCCCGGCCAGCAAGGCCAGGGTGTGTCCGAGGCGGCCGAACAGCAGCTGCGCCACCGGTACCTGGGAGTCCAGCGAGATGCCCAGGTCCCCGCGTAACAAGGCACCGAACCAACGCAGGTACTGCAGCAGGATCGGCTGGTCGAGGCCCAGTTGCCGCTGCAGGGTGAGGATGCTTTCCAGTGGCGCATCCGGGCCGAGAATCACCCGCGCCGGGTCCGAGGGCAGTGCCTGGGTGGCGATGAACACCACCAGGCTGATCACCCAGGCGGTCAGCAACCCATAACCGAGGCGGCCGATGAACCAGGCCAGCCAGGCCGGCGTGCGGGGGGTGTGGTGAGCGTCAGGCATTGGGGTTCAACCAGAGTTCATCGAAGCGCCAGGAGGCGAAGGTGGTCTGTTCCGGGGTAAGCCCACCGACCTTGGCCGACGCGGCATCCAGCACGTCGGCAAAGCCCCAGATCAGCAACCCGCCACGTTCGTGCTGGATGACCTGGGCTTCATGCACCAAGGCCGTGCGCCGCGCCAGGTCGGGCTGGGCCAGGGCCTGCTGGAACAGCTCGCTAAAGCGTGGGTCGTGGAAGTTGCTGCGGTTATAGATCGCCTGCGGCGCATCGTTGTGCAGCGCCGAGGCGAGAAAGCCGCGGGCTGGGGTCGAGCCCGGCGACAGTTGCCATTGCTCGCGTTGCGGGCCATTGAACACCGAGCCATCGACTTGGTTGACCTTCACCTGCACCCCAGCCTTCAGGGCCTGCTGGGCAAACACCAGCGCGGCGTTGACGCCAGGCCCAGATGTGGTGGTCAGCTCGACGCGCAGATCACTTTGCCCAGCCTGGCGCAGCAGCGAACGGGCTTGGTCCAGGTCGTAGGGGCGCTGGGCAATGGCGTGGTTGTAGGTAGGGTCGTGAGGCGAATACAGGTCGTTGGCCACCCGGCCAAAACCATTCAAGCCACGCGCCACCAGTTCCTGGCGGTCGGCCAGCAGGCGGAACGCCTGGCGCACGCGCACATCCTGGAACGGCGCCTTGGCCAGGTTCAGGTTGAAACCGGTGAACGAGGTGGTTGGCGAGGCATACAGGCGCAGCCGTGGGTCGGCCTTGAGCAACGCACTGTGCTCGGCCTGCACACCGCTGGCCACGTCGATCTGCCCGGCGCGCAGCGCTGCGGCGCGTGACACCTGGTCCTTGAATTCGATGATTTCCAACTCGTCCGCATAGGGGCGATTGGGTTTGTAGTAATTTTCAAAGCGGGTGTAGAGCGAGCGCTGGCCGGGAATGAAGCTTTTCAGGCGGTACGGCCCGGCGCCGACCGGGTTGGTCACCGGATGGTAATCGGTAGGCACAATGCCGCCGAAACTGATCAGCGTCTCGTCCAGTGGGTAGAAGCTTTGCCCCTGCTTGAAACGTATTTCGATGGTGCGCTCGTCCAGCTTGCGCAACGCCTGCCGGTCGATAGCGCCGACCAGCCCGGCGAATGGCGAGGCCAGTTGCGGGTCGGTCAGGCGCAGGATCGAGAACAGCATGTCGTCGGCAGTTATACTTTTGCCGTGGTGGAACTCCAGCCCCGGCTTCAGGCGGATGGTCCAGGCACTGGCATCGGCATTCGGCTCGGCGAACTCGGCCAGCGCCAGGCGCGTGCTTACATCGGCGTTCCATTCCCAGAACTTGGCGTACAGCGCCCAGCCACGGATGATGCCGCCGCCTACCGGCTTGTGTGCATCGAGGTTACCGGCCTGGTCACCATCGATAATGCCCACCCGCAAGCGCCCGCCACGCACCGGCGTACCCGGTAGCAGCGCCGTGGCGGCTGCCGGTGCGCCGCTGTCGCAGCCGCTGAGCAGCCCGCCGCCGAGCAGCAGGCCGCCACCGACGGCCAGGCTGTTGCCGAGAAACACCCGGCGCGAAAACAGCTCGCTCATCACCCTCTCCTCACGCCGGTTGCGTCACGTCGGGCTTGCTGGCTGCGCCCAGGCGCGGCACTTCAAAGCCATGGTCCAGGTCCAGCAGCGGGAACAGCAGGTCAGCCACCCGGTGCGCCTCGTCAATCAGCGGGAAGCCGGACAGGATGAACGCCGAGGTGCCCTGCGCTTCGTACTCGCGGATGCGTTCGGCAACCTGTTCGGCGCTGCCGACCAGGTAAGTGCCGGCTGCAGGGCCAAGGATGTTGAAACCGAACAGGCTGGGGCCCAGCCAGACGTTGGGGTAGATCTCCAGCTCACGGGCGGTGGGCAGGCGCCCGGCGCGGATGCTGTCGAGGTTGCGCTGGATACGCGGGTCGTCGCTGACGTAGTTGTCGAAGGTTTGCCCGGGAGGCAACTGCCGTTCGATGGCCGCGCGCGCGGTGGCCAGCGAGGTCCGTTGCAAAAGGCGCTCTGCATGGGCCCAGGCTTCTTCCTCGGTCTCGCGCACGATCACTTGCAGGCGGGTACCGTAGGTCAGTTCACGGCCGATCTTCGCCGCCTCGGCTGCCACCCGGCGGAACTTGTCGCCGAGCTTTTGCGGGGTGTCGGCGAAGCTCAGGTAAACATCGAGCAGTTGCACGGAGTGGGCCACACCCGGTGCCGAGGTGCCAGCCCCCCACAGCGGGATGCCGGGCTTTTGCTTCGGTGGGTGCCAACCGCCCAGCGGGTGTTGGGCAGCGCCTGGCGAACGGGGTGAAAGCTTGACGTAGCGGCCATCGTAACCGGCGGTTTCACCGGCGTAGAAGCTTTGGAAGGCGCGCCAGTATTCCAGGCTGAAGTCGTAGCGTTCATCGTGCGGGTAATGCACGCCCAGGGTGGCCAGGCCAGCGTCGTTGCCGTTGACCACGTTGAACAGAAGGCGGCCGTTGGAGAACTGGTCGAAGGTGAGCGCCCATTTGGCCAACACGGCTGGCGACAGCTCGCCCGGGTGTTGGGCAACCAGGAAGCGCAGGCGCTTGGTCGCGTCGATCAGCGCTGCCGACACGGCCAGGCTTTCATTGGGGCTGGAGCCGAGCAGCGAGCCGTAGAAACCCAGGCGGTCAGCGGCGATGGCCAGTTGCTTGAGGTGCTCGAAGTCGGTGTGCCAGCGCCCTTCTGGCTCCCAGGGGTGCGGGCCGTCCGGCGTGGTGAGGTACCAGAGTATTTTTACTGCCATGGGGTGAATCCTTTTCTGGAAGGGGGCGCGCCGCGCCCCAGCGATCACATCAGCTACGCCGGTCAATACCCGGCACCAGGCCCAGCTCGGTAGCCCGCTCATACAACCCGCTCATCTTCCACTGCTGGGTCAGCACCCCCGGTCCATACGGCCGCGACCCACCCAAGGCATCGGCCAACAGTTGAATCTGCGCGCCCTCCTCCAGCAACAGGATGAACTCCGCCGTGGCCCGCAGCCCCTGCTTGCCCCATACCGTGGCGCCGCCATTGGCTTCCAGGATCGCCAGGTTGAACGGGTTTTCGGCGATCTTGTCGAGGATGAAGTCGACCTCGGCCTGGCGCCGGTCGATGTACACCGGCAGCTCGCGGGCCAGCTGGTAGCGCTGCACCGGCACATAATGGAACGGCAAGGTACGGTGGGTTTGCGCCCAGGCCCCCAGGTACGGGCTGTGCACGTGTGACACGGTGGTGATGTCGGCGTGGGTCTGGAACAGCTTGGTGTAACGGCCCAGGCCACCTTTGCCCTTGCCGACGATGACGTTGCCGGCAAAGTCGGTCACCGTGGCCTGCAGCGGCTTGCGGTGGTGCCACGGGCCGCCGTAGTTGACCGCTACCAGCAGTTCTTCGCCGGGCACGCGTTCGATAAAACCGACCGTGCCATTGGCCGTGATGGTGTTGGTTTCGCGAAATACGCTGAAGGCCGCTTCGGCTTCGGCCACCACCTGGTCGATGAAGGCTTGTAGTTCGGCAGTGACGGGGCGTTCGTTGATCAGTACGGTCATGTTCAATCTCCAGTCAAGTCAGGCGCGGCGCTGGGCCAGCAATTCTTGGGCAGCTTGCAGGGGCCGCGGGTCGACCCAATCGGCGATGGCGAAGTCGGCCTCGAGGAAGCCGTGCAGGTACAGGAAGTCCTTTTGCGTGCCAAGGAAGGCCAGGCGCTGCTCGGACAGGTCTGGCGCCAGGGTGGTGTGGAAGTCACCCCGGTAGGCCTGCGCCACGCCTTGGCTGCCGGCGCGGGTTTCTTCTTCGAGGATGCGGTTGAGCGCGTCGCGGTTGTTGGCCGCCCAATCTGCGGCACGCAAGGTCTGGGCAAGGAAGCGCACCACCAGCTCGAAGTGGTCGTCGAGCAAGCGCTGGTGCACGGTGATCGGTCGTGGCGTGCCGTTGTTGATGCGGTGGCGGGGGTCGGCCAGCAGGTCGAGGTCGACGCCGACGACCAGGCCCAGCCGACGTGCCGCATCAGCCGCTGCAGCGCCCTTCACGTACACCGCATCGACTTCACCGCGCGCCAGGTACTCCAGCCCCGACCACAGCCGTTGCAGGCCCAGCTGCGGGGTTGCAGCGTTGGCCTGGTCGAGCAGGGCCACTTCCACCAGTTGCACATCACCCAGCTGCAGGCCAGCCGACGCCAGGGCGCCTTTGTAGCCGTGCAGGCTCATGGCCCGGGCGATGCTGCCGGGGCGGCTGTCGCCCCAGGCCGGCAGGGCCAGGCGCTTGCCGCGCAGGTCGGCGGCGCTGCGGATGCCGGAGTCCGGGCGGACCAGAATGGTTTGCCATTCTTCGATCCAGGTCAGGCCGATCAGCCGGCTGGGCGAGCCAGCAGCGCGTGCGGCCAACGCCGGTACGTTGCCGCCTTCGCGGAACAGCCCGGGCAGCTGGTGATCGTAGTGGTGATGGCCAAGCTGGCGGGCCTCCTGCAGGGTCGAGACCGGCAGGCCGTCGAGGGCGAATTCCTGCTCCAGCCAGCCAAGCTTGTAAGCGATGCCAGAGGCGGTGGGCACCGGGCAGCGGGTGAACCAGATGCGCTCCAGGGCAGACAGGTCGTGCGCGGGGCGTATTGCGGTGGGGCTTGCGAGGGTCATGGGGTGGCTCCTTGGGCGTCGTGCAAGCACCATTGCAGTGTGCGTGCCAACCGCTGGAGGCCTTGATTTCATTGGCGTTGGATGTTTTGACAGGGCGCTTGCTGCTGGAGTGGGAGCAGGATTGCGGGTGGGGTGCTGCCAGATCAGCAGGGCGGCTGCTGCCCTGGCAACAAAAGGTTGCGCAAGCCGCGCAGCACGGGGCCTGAACAGGGGTGGCAAAGATATTGCTCGAGGGGTTCATGCCGCGCTGTGGCCAATTGCGGGTTCACCCGCGAGACAGGCCCACTGGCCCCTTCAGACATAGCCGAGACCTCTCCATGAGTGCCATAGAACCCTCCCCTGCCCGCCGCCTCACCAGCGCAGCCGAAGCCCTCGAAACCGCCCGCCAGGTCGCTGCAAAAATCGCCGAGCTGGCCGCCGACCCGAGCAACAACGGCCAGCTCCCCCGCCGCCAGGCCGAACTGTTGTCCAGCAGCGGCCTGACCGCCATCGCCGTGCCGGCCGAATTCGGCGGCCTGGGTGCCTCGGTGCAGACCGTGGTCGAAACCGTGCGCCTGGTGTCCACCGCCGATGGCGGCGTCGGCCAGTTGCTGCAGATTCACAACGTGATGCTGCGCGGTATCTTTACCGGCTACCCGGATGAAGTACGCGACCGGCTGATCGCCGATGTACTGGCCGGCAAGCGTTTCGGCAATGCCCTGGCCGAAGTCGGCGGCAAGAACAAGTTCGCCCTCAAGACCCGCGTCGAACGCAACGCCGATGGCCAGTGGGTGCTCAACGGCAGCAAGTTCTACTCCACCGGATCCTACCTGGCCGAGTGGATCTCGCTCACCGCCGCCAGCGAAGACGGCGGTGTTGGCGTGTTGCTGCACCGTGACACCCCAGGGCTGACCCTGGTCGATGACTGGCAAGCCTTCGGCCAGCAGAACTCGGTGAGCGGTACGGTGAATTTCGACAATATCGTGCTCGACGAGCGCTACCTGACCCGTCGCAGCGGGCCGATGAAGCGCACCGGCCTGACCTTCCCGCAGATCCTTCACGCGGCCATCGACACCGGCATCGCCGCTGGCGCCTTGCAGGCTGCCATCGCGTACCTGCGCGAGCATGCCCGCGCCTGGGTGGAGAGCGGCGTCGAGCGTGCCAGTGACGAGCCCCATGTGATCCGCCAGGTTGGCGAATATGCCGTGGCCCTGCGCGGTGCCGAGTCGGTGCTGCGCGAGGCCGCGCGGGTGTTTGACGATCACGAGCGCGACCCGGAAAACAAGGCCTTGCAGGATGAGCTGATTCTTTCGGTGGCCACCGCCCGCGCGCATTCCGATGCGGCGTCACTGAAGATTTCCAGCGACCTGTTCTCGCTGCTGGGAGCCAGCGCGTCGCTGAGCAAGTGGAACCTTGATCGCTTCTGGCGCAATGCCCGGGTGCACACCACCCACGACCCGATCCGTTGGCGGCTGCACAACGTCGGCAACTACTACCTCAACGGGGCGGACCCTGGGGAGTACACCGCGGTGCTCAACGCCAAGGAAAACCAGGGCGCTACCCGCCGTTGAAACCAGGTTTGGACGGGGGGTGCCTTGCGCCCCTGTCGCGACACAAGGCCGCTCCTGCAGGGGGCGGCGTCGCATTCTGATCGAGCATTTACATGAACCACCCTCTACTTCGGGCCTTGGCCATCTATCGCGAAATGCCTTGGCGCTTCGCCCTGGTCACAGCCTTGTACATGGCCGGCAATCTCGGCCTGGCCTGGCAACAGTGGCTGATCGGCCACGCGGTCGACGATGTCAGCGCCGGTCGCGCCGTGTCGCGCCTGGCTGATGGCAGCCTGGACGCCAGTACCGCCTGGCACTGGCTGTGGCTGCTGTTGGCCATCGCCTTGGGCCGCGGCCTGCTGCAATACGCCGCCGCCGTGCTGTCGCTGGTGCTCAGCCAGGCCCTGCTCACGCGCCTGCGCGAACGCATCCTCAACCAGGTGCAGCGCCTGCACCTTGGCTACCACTGGGGCCACGGCATGGGTGAACTGGTCACCCGCACCACCCGCGATGCCGACAAGGTGCGCGACGCATTGATCACCTTCTGGCGGCAGATCATCGAAACACCGCTGGTGGTGATCGCCGCCGTCGGCCTGTTGAGCTGGTACGACCCGCTGTTGGGCCTGGTGCCCTTGCTGCTGACCGGCGCCGGGCTGTGGCTGTTCGTGGTACAGACCGATCGCCTGGTAACCCTGGACCGTGCCGTGGGCGCCGCCTATGACCAGGTCAGCCAGGACCTGGCCGAAGGCATCGGCGGCGTGCGGGTGATCAAGGCTTTCGGCCTGGAACGCCAGCGTATCGCCCGATTTGCCAGCCAGGTCGAGGTGTTCACCCATCACGCCCACGCTGCCCTCGCCTACGCCAGTTCGCGCATTCCGCTACCGCAGGCAGTGGTGGCGCTGGGGCATGTGTGGATCCTGGTCTACGGCGCCCATCGCGTGGCGGCTGGTGCTCTGGGCATCGGCGAACTGGTCACCTCGCTGCTGCTGGCGACCACGTTGGTGTTCCGTATCGAAGGCATCGGCCGGGTGATGCAGACCTTCGCCGATGCCCGCGCCAGCGCCGAACGCATCTGGCAGTTGCTGGACGAACGCCCGGCCATCCTCGGCGGCCATGCCACACTGCCTGCCGGGCCGCTGGGACTGAAGCTGAACCAGGTGCAGGCCAGTGCAGCAGAGGCTGGTCGGTCTGTGTTGCAGGACTGCTCGCTGACCCTGCTACCCGGTGAGGTGGTGGCGCTGGTCGGCGCCACCGGTACCGGCAAGAGCCTGCTGGCCAGCCTGCTGCCGCGCCTGACCGACGTAGAGCACGGCAGCGTGCAGGTCGGCAGTGATGCCGGCGGTTGGCATGACGTACGCAACCTGGACCTGACTGACCTGCGCCGCCGCGTTCACGTACTGCCGCAGGAAAGCTTCCTGTTCTCCGACAGCCTGGCCGCCAACCTGCGCCTGTGCGCACCGCAAGCCAGCAACGCCCAGTTGCGTGAAGCCTTGCGCCTGGCTGCCGCCGAGGATGTGTTGGCGCGCCTGCCCCACGGCCTGGATACGCCGCTGGGTGACCGTGGCGTTACCTTGTCTGGCGGTCAGCGCCAGCGCCTGTGCCTGGCCCGAGCGCTGATTAGTGCACCCGATATCCTCTGCCTGGACGACGCCACCAGCGCCCTGGATGCCCTGGGCGAACGCCAGGTGCTGCACAACATCCGCCACCTGCACAGTGCCCACGGTCAAGGCCCGACCTTGCTCCTGATCACCAGCCGCCTCTCCACCCTGCTGCAGGCCGACCGCGTGCTGATGCTGGAAAACGGCCGTATCAGCGCCAGCGGCAGCCATGCCGAACTGAGCGCGAACAATGCCCATTACCGCGATTTGCTGGGGGTCGACCATGACTGATGTGCAACACGCGCCCGCCAGCGATATCGACATCGAGCAGCGCCTGGCCCGCCAAACACTGGACCGGGGTATGTTCCACCGCCTGCTGCCTCTGTTGCGGCCCATTCGTGGGCAGATCCTGGCGGTGATCGGCATCGAGCTTCTGCTGGTGTTTACCGTGTTCCTGCGCCCGTGGTTCGTGCGCGAACTGCTGGACAAGGGCTTGGTACACAGAGCCGACCACTGGCTGCTCGACGAACGCCTGGTGCTGTGGCTGGGCCTTGGCCTGGCGGCGAGCTGGCTGGGACGCTTTCTGCTGGCCGGCGTATCGCAGTTCATTGCCGGGCGCGCGGCGATCGGCGTGCTCAACAACCTGCGGGTCAAGGTGTTCGCCCATGTGCAGGCATTGTCGGTGAACTACTTCGACCAGACCCGTGCCGGGCGGATCATTTCCCGCGTTGACCGTGATGTCGATGCACTGGAGCCACTGCTGGTGCAAGGCCCACCAGAACTGCTGGGCGCCCTGCTGCGCTGCGGGTTGGCTGCGCTGATGCTGTGGCGCATAGAGCCCAGTTTCTTCTACAGCCTGGCCGCCACTGTACCGTTGCTGGCCGTGGCCACCTGGCGCTTCAAGCGGGTGTCGCAGCGCAACTGGGCCAAGGTGGCGGAGCAACGCAGCCGCTTCACCGCGCATCTGGTCGAGAGCGTAAGCGGGGTGCGGCTGATCCAGCAATGCGGGCAAGCGCAGATCAACCAGGCCCGCTACCGGAGGCTGCTGGAAGACTTCAACCAGGCGCTGATCCGGGGCAGCCTGCGCGCTGGCTGGTTCGCCCCGTTCACCGCGTTGCTCAGCACCGCTGGCATGGCCGTGCTGTTGCTGGTCGGCGCCCATGGCCTGGCCGAGGGCAAGGTCAGCGTTGGCCAAGTGGCAGAGAGCCTGTTCTACGTGTTTCTGTTCCTCGGCCCGCTGCAGGAGTTGTCGGACCTGTTCGAGCGCTATGCCACCGGCAGTGCCTCGGCCCAGCGCATCTTCCTGTTGCTCGACACACGCCCGCAGGTACTCGACCCACCTGCGCCACAAGCGCTGGCCAGGGCACATGGCCAGGTGGACTTCGAAGAGGTCGGTTTTGCCTATCTGCCAAACAGCCCACGGCCAGTGATTGACCGGCTCGACCTGCATATTCGCGCTGGTGAAGTGATAGCCATCGTCGGCCCCTCGGGGCATGGCAAAAGCACCTTGGTACAGCTGCTGACGCGCTTCTACGAAGTGCAGGACGGCGCCGTGAAGCTGGATGGCATCGACCTGCGTGCCCTGGCCCAGCATGACGTGCGGCGCAACGTGGGCGTGGTGTTGCAGGACAACGTGCTGTTCAGCGGTAGCATCCTCGACAACCTGCGCCTGGCCTCGCCAGCTGCCAGTGATGCGCAGCTGATTGCCGCGGCCCGCGAGCTGGGCGCCGACGAAGTGCTGGAGCGCCTGCCGCAGCGCTACCATACCGAAGTCGGCCCGCTGGGCACGCACCTGAGCCATGGCCAGCGCCAGTTGGTGTGCCTGGTGCGGGCTTACCTTGCCGACCCGGCGGTGCTGGTGCTGGACGAAGCCACCTCGGCGGTGGACGTGCACACCGAACGGCGCATCCAGCGCGCCCTGCGCCGGCTGTGCCAGGGGCGCACGGCGATCATCATTGCCCACCGGTTGGCGACTATTCGTGATGCTGACCGGATTGCCGTGGTGAAGCATGGGCGGGTGGTGGAGCAAGGGGCGCATGCCGAACTGATCGGGCGCGGGGGTGCCTATGCGGCGCTCCATGACGCGTATCTGCGCAGTGCCGGGGAGGTTGTAGCCGAGAACATCGAAGCCTGACTTGCCGGCCTTTTCGCGGGGCAAGCCCGCTCACACAGATATGGCGCTGGACTTACTGACCGCGCCGGCCCCTTGGGAGCGGGCTTGCCACGCGAAGAGGCCGGACCTGTTCATGCTGCTGTCCCAGCATCCACTGCTGCCCGATTGCTGCCACAGCAGCACCCCTCTCCCCGTCTACTCCACAAATCCCCGCCCCACAGGCCCTGCGCCATGCATGGCACAGCCGTTGCACCACCCTCCCCACTCGCACACCCTCCCCCTTCAGGAGTCCCCATGACCACCGAATTCTTCTGGCGCCTGCCCTTGGGTACCGACGGCCCGCAGCTGTCCACCGATAGCCACAACCGTGGCAACCCTGTACACCGCGCCGGCAACATCGCCCCCGGCCGCCTGCCCGATGGCCAGGCCGACGGTTTTACCTACATCGACTACATCGCCCAGGTGGCCAAGGCCGCCGAGCTGGCCGGCTTCGAGGGCGCGCTGCTGCCCACCGGCCCGGAGCCGTGGATTGCCGCCGCCGCGCTCGCCCGCGAAACCCGGCGCATCCGTTTCCTGATCGCTTTCCAGGCCACCTGGACCCTGCCCGCCTATGCCGCCCAGCAGGCGGCAATCCTGCAGAATCTCAGCGGTGGCCGGCTGGACTGGAACATCATCACCGGCGGTAACCCGGCCAGCCAACGCGCCAATGGCGATTTCCTGGAACATGACCTGCGCTACAAGCGCACCGGCGAATTCCTCGACGTGATCCAGGGCCTGTGGGCGCAGGACAGGTTCTCCTACGATGGAGACATCTACCGCCTGGAAAACGGCAGCCTGCCGCCAGGCCTGCAGCACGAACGCAAACCGGGCGTGTACTTCTCCGGATTTTCCGATGCCGCGCTGGAGGTGGCCGCGCGCCATGCCGACGTATACCTGAACTGGGCCGAGCCGATCGACAAGCTCAAGCCGCATATCGAACGGGTACGCGAGCTGGCCGACAAGCAAGGGCGCACGGTGCGCTTCGGTCTGCGCGTCGACCTGTTCGCCCGCGAAACCGAGGAGCAGGCGTGGCGCGAGCTGCGCCAGCAGTTCGAACGCCTGGAAGGCAAAGCCAGCGCCAGCGCCAAGGGCTTCGTGACCGGTTCGGACTCTGTGGGCGGCGCACGGCAGGCGGCCTATCACCAAGGCTTGCAAGGCTTCGATGAGCTGGTGCTGGCGCGCAACCTGTGGGCCGGCTTTGCCAAGGCCAAGCCTGGCCCTACCGTGGGCCTGGTGGGCAGCCACCAGCATATCGCCGAACGCCTGGCCGAATACCGCGATGCCGGTTTCAGCACCTTCATTCTCGCCGCCAACCCGCACCTGGAAGAGGCCCTACGCATCGGCCAGGAAGTGCTGCCGCTGGTGCAACAGGCGACTACTCCCCCTTTGCAGGCCAGCGCCTGATCCCGACCGGAGCCCGAACATGAGCCAACCCCTCGAAACCCTGTGGTACACCCGCTGTCCGGTGCCCACCGGCCTGGGCATTGCCGTGCAGCAAGGCTGGCTGCAAGACGACCTGGCCAGCCTGGGCACCCAGGTGCAATCGCTGCGCGAAGCCGACCAGCAGGCGGTGCGCGAATCGCACTTCGACCACAGCCTGCTCAACTCGGTGCGCCATGGCGGCAGCATCCCGGCCATCTGGGCCCGCGCCCAGGGCCGCGAAACCCGCGTGATCGGCCTGTCGTGGGCCGATGAGGCGCAGCTGATCCTGACCCGGCCAGACAGCGGCATCCACAGCGTGAAAGACCTCAAGGGCCGGCGCTTCGGGCTGCCTGACTGGGCTGCCGCGCAGATCGACTTCACCCGTGCCCAGGCCCTGCGCGGGCTGGAAAACGCCTTGAAGCTCGAAGGGCTGCAAGTGGGCGACGTGGCGCTGGTCAACTACCGATACGACGGGACCTTCAGCGACCGCCCAGTGCGCAACGTGGCCGGCACACCGGTGTCCAGTACCCAGAGCGAAGGCCGCAACCTGGAACTGGCTGGCCTGCTGCGCGGCGAAGTGGACGCCATCTTCCTCAAGGGTGCCAGCGCCGTGCAACTGGCCCACGCCTTTGCCCTGCACACGGTGATCGATACCGGCAGCCACCCCGACCCACTGATCCGCAGCAACAACGGCACGCCGCGCACCCTGGCGGTGGACAGCCACCTGCTGACGCAGCACCCGCACGTGGTACGCACCCTGCTCGGTTCGGTGCTGCGCGCCGAGCGCTGGGCGCACCAGCACCCGGATGAAACCCGCCGCTACCTGGCGCGAGAAACCAACAGCAGCGAGTACTGGGTGCAAGTGGCCTACGGCAATGACGCCCACCTGCGCCTGAGCACCCGCCTGGACGAGCAGGCCATCGTGGCCTTGCAGGATTTTGTCGAGTTCCTCGCACGCTGGCGCTTCATTCCGGCGCGCTTCGAGGTACGCGACTGGATCGCCCGCCAACCCCTGGATCAGTTGCTGGCCCCCACTCCCATGGACAGGAAACCCGTTACCCCATGACCAAGCCCCTGGAAACCCTCTGGTACACCCACAGCCCGGTGCCCACCGGTCTCGGCATTGCCGTGCAGTCGGGGCGCCTGGCCAAGGCCTTTGCGCCATTCGGCACCAATATCCAGTCGCTGCGCGAGTCCAGCGAACGCGAGGTGCGCGAGGCCCACTACGACCACCACCTGCAGAACTCGGTGCGCCATGGCGGCAACATCCCGGCGATCTGGGCCTACGCCAACGGCGTCGAAACCCGCGTGCTGGGGCTGTCGTGGAGCGATGAGGTGCAGTTGATCCTCACCACCGAAGAAAGCGGTGTACGCAGCATCCGCGACTTGAAGAACCGCCGCTTCGGCTTGCCCAAGTGGGCCAATGTGCAGATCGACTTCACCCGTGCCCAAGCCCTGCGCGGGCTGGAAAACGCCCTGAAGCTCGAAGGCCTGGCGGTGGCCGATGTGGAGCTGGTCGACTACCCCTACGGCGGCACCTACAGCGACGATGCCAAGCAGCACCTGTATGGCGCCGAAGTGAGCCTGGACACCAGCCGCTTCAGCCGCCGCAACAACGAGCTGATCGGCCTGCTGCGTGGCGACATCGACGCCATCTTCCTCAAGGGCGCCCATGCGGTACACCTGGCCCATGAGTTCGGCCTGCGCGTGGTGGTGGATACCGGCAGCCACCCCGACCCACTGATCCGCAGCAACAACGGCACGCCGCGCACGCTGACCGTCGACCGGCACTTGCTGGAGAACCACTTCGAGGCCAGCCGCACGCTGGTCGACACGGTGCTGCGCACCGAGCAATGGGCCTGGGCCAACCCCGAAGAGACTCGGCGCTTTCTGGCGCGTGAACTGAACACCAGCGAGTACTGGGTAGCGGCGGCCTATGGCGATGATGCGCACCGGCGGTTGCGTACGACGCTGGACAGCCGCTCGATCGAGGCGCTGCAGGACTTTACCGAATTCCTGTTCAGGTGGGGGTTCATACCTCGGCGCTTCGATGTGCGGGAGTGGATTGATTTTCGCGTGCTGGAGAATGTGATCGGCTCGACTTCGCGCTTGGCCGTTTAAGACGCTGGGGCTGCTGCGCAGCAGCCCCAGGCATTTCTGCCACCCCACTGCTGCCCCAGCAGCACCCGCCCAGCACCCCACTGCTGCCCAACCTGCAAGACCCTCCAAGCAAAGGCATTAAATTCATATAAATCAATCATTTAACAATGTGGCACAGTCCCTGCTCTAGCTCTCCCCAACAACGTTTTACATACGGGGAGATCCACCATGCACCAACGTCAACCACTCGCCCGCCAGGTCAGCCTTGCGCTGCTGCTGGCCGGCACCGGCACCCAGGCCATCGCCGCCAACGAAGACAAAAAGAACGAACCGGCCCTGGAAACCGTCACCGTCACCGCCCAGCACCGCGAACAGACTTTGCAGGAAGTCCCGGTCGCCGTGTCGGCCATCAAGGGCACCAGCATCACTGCCGACGGTGTGCGCGCGATGGGCGACATCACCACCTTCGTGCCCAACGCCTCGGCCAAGAACCCCGACGGCGACGGTCGCCCGCGTTGGTACATCCGCGGCCTGGGCACCGGCGACACTGGCGCGGCGACGGTCTACCCGGTGGGCATCTACGCCGATGACGTGTACCTCAACGCGCCCATCGCCGGTGGTGGGCCGCTGTTCGACCTGGAACGCATCGAAATCCTGCGTGGCCCGCAAGGCACCCTGTATGGCAAGAACACCACGGCCGGCGCGGTCAACGTGATCTCGAAAAAGCCGACCTTCGACACCGACGGCTACGGCACGGTCGGCTTCGGTACCAAGAACGAGCGCATTGTCACCGGTGCCATCGGTGGTGCGCTTGTGGATGAAAAATTGGCTGGGCGGGTAGCGCTGTACTCCGAGGAGCGCGACGGTTTCCAGAACAACGACTTCGATGGCAACACTTACGGCGATGTGAACAAGAAGGCCATCCGCCTGCAGTTCCTGGCCCAGCTCAACCCCGACCTGGACGCCCTGCTCAAGCTGCACAGCCGCCAGTTCAAGGGCGACGGCAGCAACGGCTCGCTGCCGGTGGGCCGCTACTACAACGTCGGCTACGAACGCCCGCACGGGCGCGACATCTCGTTGAACGTCAATGAAGACTATCGCCTGGACCACGACGGCGCCTCGCTGACCCTCAACTGGTACCTGGGCGACTACACCCTGACCTCGATCAGTGCCTACGACTACATCCGCAACCGCTCCACCAGCGATGCCGACTACACCCCCTACGAGGTCAACGGCGCGGCCATCACCGACAACAGCTACCGCCAGTGGTCGCAGGAGCTGCGCCTGGCCTCGCCGGAAGACCGCCCACTGCACTGGCTGGTGGGCACCCACTACTTCCATGAAGACCTGGACAGCTCTGCGCAGCGTATCGTCACCCCGGGGCCGACCCCCAACGGTAGCGGCTCAAACCAGGTGGGCACCACCGCGTTCCGCGACCTGGGTTACGATCACCGCACCGACAGCTACGCCCTGTTCGGCAACCTGACCTACGACTTCACCGATGACTTCAGCGTCACCGGCGGCCTGCGCTGGACCCAGGAGAAAAAGGACATCGACCTGGACCTGGTGCAGCAGACCCGTGCCACGGCCAGTGGCCCGCTGATCCCATTGGCTGGAGCAGGCACCAACGGCAACCGCCAGGAAGACAAGACCTGGGAAGCCTGGACTTACGACCTGACGCCTGAATACCGCATCAACGACAACCTGCGGGTGTTCTTCCGCTACGCCCATGGCTTCCGCTCGGGCGGCTTCAACACCGGGCTGTCGACCAGCCTGGCACAGTTGACCACGGTCGACCCGGAAAAGCTGGACGCCTACGAACTGGGGCTGAAGTCGGAGTGGTTCGACCGCCGCCTCACGGTCAACGCGAACATCTTCTACTACGACTACTCCGACATCCAGGTGAACCTGCTGACGGTGAACAACGGCGTGCTCACCACCGCTCTGACCAACGGCGCCAAGGGCAAGGTCAAGGGCGCGGAACTTGAGATCGAGGGCCAGCCGACCGAACGCCTGCACCTGCGCGCGGCGTTATCGTTCCTGGACACCGAGTACACCGACTTCAAGAACACCAACCCCACCACCGGCGCAGTGACCGGCGACTACAGCGGCAACAGCTTCGTGCGTTCGCCGCGCAACGTGGTGTCGCTGGGGGCGGACTACACCATCCCGCTGGAAGTGGGCGGCAAGCTGGTGGCCGGCGGCGACGTGAGCTTCCGTGACAAAGAGTACTTCCTGGCCGACCGGCAGAGCAGCGCCGACGCCACCCTCAGCCAACCCCACTACACCCTGGCCAACGCCCGCCTGAGCTGGTTCAGCCATGACGACAAGCTGAGCGTGACTGGCTTCGTCAACAACCTCACCGACCGCCGCTACCAGGTGCACGGCCGGCCCAACGGCACCGCCGGGCAGTACGTGATCACCTACGGTGACCCGCGCACCGTCGGGCTCAGCGTTACCAGCCGCTTCTGATTATCAGGCCATTGGGCTGCTGTGCAGCAGCCCCAATGCATCACGCTGCATAAAAGGATTACTCCATGCCCCGTCCAACCGCCTTGGCCAGCGCCATCGCCCTGGCCATCGCCGGCCTTGCCGTGCCCGCATTCGCCGCCGAACCCTCCGCCCGCCTCGACACCGTTGTCGTGGTCGGCACCCATCGCAGCGACGTCACCGCCCTGCAAAGCGCCGCCCCGGTCGATGTGCTGAGCGGCGAAAAACTCCAGCAAACCGGTGCCAGCGACCTGTCCGCCGCGCTCACCGCGCTGTCGCCCTCGTTCAGCTTCCCACAGTCGCCGCAAGGTGCGTTTGCCGGCTCCATCGCCCAGGGCGCCTCGCTGCGCGGCCTGGCTTCGGACCAGGTCCTGGTGCTGGTCAACGGCAAACGCCGCCATACCAGCGCCAACGTCACCCGCCAGGGCCTGGTCAACGCCCGGGGCGCGGCAGCAGTGGACCTTAGCCTGATCCCGCTGTCAGCCATCGAACGGGTGGAAATCCTGCGCGATGGCGCCGCCGCTCAGTACGGCTCGGATGCCATCGCCGGGGTGATCAACATCGTGCTCAAGGAGCGCGACGAAGGCGGCAACGCCGGCTACCGCTTCGGCGGCTACAAGAAAGGCGACGGCCTGCAGCGCAAGCTCAGCGGCTGGAAGGGCTTTGCCCTGCCCAACGACGGCTTCCTGACCCTGGCCTTCGACGCCGGCAGCCAGGACCCCGCCAGCGATACCCGTGACGACAACCGCCTCTTCTACCCCGGCTCCACCAGCATCGACACACCGCGCGAGCAGAACAACCGCTACCGCAACTGGCGCTGGGGCTCGGGCAATGTCTCGGACCAGTACAACTTCACCGCCAATGCCGAAATGGGCTTGAGCGAGGGCCTGAGCGCCTATGGTTTCGCAACCTACGCGCACAAGAACACCGATGCCGAGAACTTCTTCGACCCACCGACCACCCTGCGCAGCAACTATGGCAGCGTAGCCCTGGCGCGCTACCCAGACGGCCGCCTGCCAGTCACCCGCTACGGCCTGGAGGACTATGCCGTCACCGGTGGCCTGCGCCTTGAAAACGACACCCTGGGCAACTTCGACCTGGCACTGAACTACGGTAACAACCGCGTCGACTCCACCGACCGCAACGCCATCAACCCCAGCTGGGGCACCACCAGCCCGTCGACCATCTACACCGGCCGCCGCGAAGCAGACCAGACCAACCTGACCCTGGACTGGACCCGCGATTTCGCCAACGACTGGCTGTTCAAGCCATTGACCGTGTCCGCCGGGCTGGCCTGGCGCCAGGAAAACTACGACCTCAGCGAGGGCGACGCTGCCGGCTGGTCCAACGGGCCGCTGTTCAACACGATCGACCCGATTACGGGCCGACGCATTCCTGGTTACTACTCGGGGATCACCCAGGTCGATGCGGTGTCGCTGGACCGCCGCGTGATCGGTGCCTACTTCGATGTCGAAGCCCAGCTGACCGAGAAATTCCAGGCCGGCGTGGCGGTGCGCAGCGAACATTACTCGGACTTTGGCGACACCACCAACGGCAAGCTGTCGCTGCGTTACGACTTCACCCCGCAAATTGCCGCGCGGGCCAGCGCCAGCACCGGTTACCGCGCGCCCTCGCTGGTGCAGAGCGGGTTGTCGTCGTTCAGCGTGCAGGTGGTGGAGCAGCCGCCGGGCAGTGGCAACTGGGTCGAGGTGCAGCAGCGCACCCTGCGCGCCGACAGCCCGGAAGCAGCCTTGCTGGGCGGCAAGGCACTGAAGCCGGAAGAGTCGACCAACTTCTCCGTGGGCCTGGTCTGGCAGCCACTGCCTAACGCCTCGCTCACACTCGATGCCTACCGCATCGACATCGACAACCGCATCACCCTGTCCGACCAGTTGCCCGCGTCGGTGGTCGGCCCGATCTTCGCCGGCACGCCCTACGCCAACATCCAGAGCGCGGCGTTCTACACCAACATCGCCGACACCCGCACCGACGGCTTCGAGCTGGCCGGGCATTACCAGCTGGACGTAGGCCGCTGGGGGCGTGTGGACTTCAATGGCGGCTATGCACGCAACAACACCCGCATCACCGGCCTGGGCGACGTGGGCAACATCCCCGGCAACCAGATCATCGGCCGCAACACCCAGGGCCTGATCGAAGACGGCACGCCCAAGGACAAGCTGACCCTCAGCGCCAACTGGCTGTATGACGGCTGGAGCGTCACCGTGGCCCAGCGCCGGTATGGCGAGTGGCAGAACCGCAACGCCGCCAACCCCGCCCTGGACCAGACCTTCAGCCCGCAGTGGGTAACCGACCTGGACGTGTCGTACCACTTCGACCTGGGCCTGACCTTGTCGGCGGGCGCGATCAACCTGTTCGACAGCCACCCGGACAAGCTTGAGGGCGCGCAGTTGTATGGCGTGCCGAAATACTCCATTACCAGCCCGGAGGGGGCGCAGGGGGCGTTCTACTACACCAGTGTGAGTTACGATTTCTGATCTGGAACCGAGTGGGCGGCTTCTCGGGCAAACCCGCGAAGCGCCAACGCCGATGCTGCTGACCGACTGCTGCTGCAGCAACACCGCGCTGCTTCCCCAGCACCATCCCCTCCCTGCAGCCCTGTAATCCAGGGCCTGCGCCGCCTGGCACAGCTCTTGCGATAAGCCGTTATCTCCTGCTCTCCCAAGGCCAGCCATGCGCGTGCTCTCGTCCCTTACCTGGTTCATCTCACCCCTGGCCCTGCTCACCCTCTGGGCCGTGGTGGCCAATGCCGGACTGTTTCCGGCCAACCTGCTGATCTCGCCGCTGGAGGTGTGGCGCAGCCTCACCGACCTGCTGGCCAGCGGCGAGCTGCAGGAGCACCTGGCCGGCAGCCTGTCGCGGCTGGCCCTGGGCTTTACCGGTGGCGCACTGGCCGGCCTGGCCTTTGGCGCGGCACTGGCGCTGTCGAAAACCGTGGAGGCTTACTGCGCCCCTCTGTTCCATACCCTGCGCCAGGTGCCGAGCATCGCGCTGATCCCGATGTTCGTGCTGCTGTTCGGCGTCGACGAAACCTTCAAGGTGGTCATCGTCGCCAAGACCGCGTTCTTCCCGGTGGCGCTGGCCACCTGCGAAGGCATCCGCGCGATCCCGCGCAGTCATTTCGAAGTGGCAGCGGTGTACCGCCTGCGCTGGCCCACGCTGGTAGGCCGGATTGCCCTGCCCGCCGCGGTCCCGGCCATTGTCACCGGTATCCGCGTGGCCCTCACCCGTGCCTGGGTGGTGCTGGTGGCCTGCGAACTGCTGGCGGCCGACAGCGGCCTGGGGCAGATGATCGAGATGGGCCGGCAGATGCTGCGCATCGATGTAGTGATGGTCGGCGTGGTGCTGACCGGGCTGATCGGTTTCTGCCTGGATTTCACCCTGCGCCGTGTGCAGCGGCGCCTGTCTGCCTGGCAAAGCCGCTGAGGAGGATGCGATGAAACTGCAGAGTGTGCGTGGCCTGGTGTTACCGCTATTGCTGCTCGGTGCCTGGGAATATGCCTCGCGCCAGGGCGCGACTGGCGCCTATGCCTTCGTACCGCTGGCGCAGGTAGGTAGCGCACTGGCCGAACTGCTGGCCAGCGGCGAGTTGCTGGTCAACCTGTGGGCGAGCCTGTTGCGCACCTGCAGCGGCCTTGCCATCGGCATCGTCGGCGGTGTCGGCCTGGGGGCGCTGATGGCCCTGTCCGTGCCGGCCAACCGTCTGATCGCACCGCTGTTCCATGCCCTGCGCCAGGTGCCGATGCTGGGCTGGATCCCGTTGATTGCCCTGTGGCTGGGTAACGGTGAAGGCGCCAAGCTGCTGATCGTCAGCCTGGCGGCGTTGTACCCGATGGTGCTGAACACCTTTGAAAGCCTGCGCCAGGTCGCCGGCCCGCACCGTGAGGCCGCGCGAGTATTGATGCTCGGCCGTTGGCAGCAACTGTGGCTGATCCTGCTGCCGGCGGCATTGCCAGGCATTGCCGCCGGCGTCTTGCAAGCCCTGGCCTTCGCCTGGGTTACCTCGGTGGGCAGCGAGTTGTTCCTGTCCGCCGGGGCTGGCCTTGGCAGCCTGATGATGAACGCCGAGGCCGCGGCGCGCATGGAGATCATCGTGGTCTGCGTGCTGTGTATCGGCCTGTGCGGCTACCTGATGTCCTGGCTGTGTTCCCTGCTTACCCGCCGCCTGCTGCGCTGGCAGCCCACCCGTTGAAAGGCCCGATCATGAACGCTATCGCCCATGCCTTACCCACCAGCGTCAGCCCTGGCGCCCTGACCATCCGCGGCCTGAGCAAGGCCTACCCGCTCAAGGGCAAGCCAGTGCCGGTACTTGAAGACATCGACCTGGACATCCGCCCCGGCGAGTTCGTCAGCATTCTCGGCGCCAGCGGCTGCGGAAAGTCGACCTTGCTACGACTGATCGTCGGCCTTGATCAGGATTACCAGGGGCAGATCCTGCTGGACCAGCAGGCGGTGCGCGGGCCGGGCCTTGAGCGCGGCATCGTGTTCCAGGACCACCGCCTGTTCCCGTGGATGACCCTGCAGCAGAACATTGCCCTGGCCTTGAAGAACCATAGGTTACCGGCGGCTGAAAAGAGCCGGCTGGTGGCCGAGCACATCGAACTGGTGGGCCTGGGCGGTTACGAGCAGGCCTACCCGCACCAGCTGTCTGGCGGCATGGCCCAGCGCGCGGCGATTGCCCGGGCACTGGTGAACAAACCCAAGGTGCTGTTGCTGGACGAACCGCTCGGCGCACTGGATGCCTTGACCCGGGTGCGTCTGCAACAGGAGCTGCAACGCATCTGGGTGCAGGAGCGCTGCACCGTGATCATGGTGACCCATGACGTCGAAGAGGCTCTGTACCTGGGTGACCGGGTGATCGTGATGGATGCGCGGCCTGGCAGGATAAAGGAAGACATCAGCATCCCCCTGCCCCATCCACGCCGACGAGACAGCGCACGCCTGCACGATCTCAAACAGCGTCTGTTGCAAGAATTGGCCGGCGCTTGAGCTCAGCGTTACGCATCATGCCGAATAGCACCCGGTTCGAACACGTGGGCGGTGGCAAGTCACATTCAGAACAATGCAGGTTCTGGATAAACCATCCTCGGATGTGCGATGGAGATCTCATTGTGCTGCCCACGACTTACCGTTGATCAACCAACCCAACCTGCCCCGCATCGTCAACATGGGGAATCAGCGCACTGGCCTCCAGGTCGCGCATCAGTTCAGTCAGCATCTGCCGCTGGTTCTCGGTGATCGGCGGCGGCACATACCAGGCGCCCACGCTCATGCCCTCACGCTTGTAGCTGAAGGTGCGCAGCAGCTCGCCGTCCTTGTAGACCTTTCCGGTCAGGTTGTGCACGTAGCTGTAGGGCATCGGGAACGTCAGCAGCGTCAGGGCGTTGAGCGCGACCAGAAAACCAGCCCCTTCGCCTGGTGGTTGGCTGATGACCAGGGCGTAACCCTTGCGCGGCAGTCCGTGATCGACGAAAGAGAATGCGCCGGACGACCTGACTGCGCTGGTCAGCTCGTCACGCTCCTGGACGTCGAAGCGGGTGTAGCCATCCGGCAGCACCAACAGGCTCATCGGCACATAGGGCTTTTGCGCGTGATAGCCCAGCGGCTTCATCGACGGGTTGCAGCCGCCGAGCAATGCCAGCCCGGCCGCCATCAGCGCCACCTTGACCAGGTTGTTCATCGCTGCGCCTCCAGCGGCTTGCTGGCCAGGTTGGCGGCCTGCATGTCACGGGCGAAAGCACGGGCGACCCGACGGATGTTTTCCTCGCGTTCAGGAACACCGAGGTCGAGCAGCCAGGCGTACTTGGCCATGTAGTTCTCATAGTGATAACGCTTGAGCACCTTGCCATCACGCATCACGGTGAAGTCGGCCTTGGTGTCCAGGTCACTCTGCAAGGGCAAGAGGAACAGAGTGGCGGCACTGAGGAACAGCAACGGCGCAGGCGCAACCTTGCGCTGGGCATCCAGCTTGACCATCACCTGGGTCTCCCCTTCGCCGGCGGCACCGTTCTCGACCTTGCTGAACACGCCGCTCTCGCGCAGGTAATTGCGCAGCTCGGTGCCGTGCTCGAGCGAATCGACCATTACCGCGATCGGCGGCAGGTAATCCTGGCCTGCCTCGATGTGCGGATCGGGCAAGGTCTGGGTACCTGCGCAGCCGGCCAGCAGCAGGCTGGCGCTGAGGAACAGAGTCTTTTTCATTGCGGGTTTTCCTGGGTACGGGTCACTTCGCCGGCTGGGCGGCTTGGGGCAGAGGCATGACGAAGGGGAATGCCGGCGCCATGTTCAAGTTCAGGGCCTGCAGGGGCGGCAATGCGGGGGTATAGCGCCGGGCGATCACTTCATCGCGCGGCTGCTGGTCGCCATGGAAGAACAGGCAGGCGGAAGGCCCGAGGCAACGCGAACGGAATTCGCCGATGTAGTACGCCTTGCCGGCTTCCAGGTGCATGGGCACGAGGAACTGTTCCCGTGCCCGGATGGAGCTGTAGCCACCGTTGTAGCCGTTCCAGAAGAACTGGAAGTCATAGAATTCGTAGTCGCCGGGCTTGAGGGGCATTACGAACACGCTGGCCTCGCCGGGCAGCGCCTGTTTGTCGGGGCCGCGCACCTCTTCGATGTCCTTCGGGGTGTGGGCCACCTCGGCAAACCCCCACCATGCTGCCGCGCCGTCCTGCGCGCCACGTTTGCGCAGGAGGATGCGCTGGTTGGTGTAGGCACTATCGCGGCCAAGGGGGCCGATGCTGCCTACCAGGTACGTTACTGGACCACCAGCGGCCGGTTGCAGGGCCTCGCTGACCAGGGCGGGGGATTTGGCGGCGCAGCCGGTAAGTAGGGCAAGCGGTAACAGACGTGCGAACGCACGGAGCAATCCAGACATGAAAAATCCTTGGGGCGGGTCTCGATCCATCGGCAGCTGCAATCAGCGAGCAAGCACCTCAGCTGCGGGGGCGCAATGATATAGCGCGGCAAGGGATCAGGCGAGCAGGAATACGGCCTTTTGCCACCATCATTGGGCAGGCGGTATTGCCCTCCCTCAATCCAAGCAACGACAACGCATTGAGCCGAACGCCCCATTGGTCAGGCGGTCATGGCGGATCGTCTTCAGGGGGCTATCGTTGCTTGTCTGGGCGACCACGACCGACGAGGGCGGTGCCATGAATACCAGTGATCTACTCGAACAGCTGCTTCGGGCAAGACAAGCTTCGCAGATGCAAAAAGGGAGCGGCGGCAGCTCATCGCAAGACAGCATGGGTGGCTTGGGTGGCTTGGGTGGCTTGCTCGGCGGCCTGCTTGGCGGCGACGGTACGACGGCTGGCGGTGGCGGCCTTGGTGGATTGCTGGGCGGACTGCTGGGCGGCGGTGGCAGCAACACTGGCGGCTATACCCAGGGGCGTTCCGCGGGCGGCGTCAATTACGCGGCCCTGGCGTCGCTGGGGATGATGGCATTCAAGGCCTATCAAAGCTGGCAGCGCAGCCAGGCGGCAGCCCCGCAGCAGGCGGTTCGCACGGTGGATCAACTGTCCGGCGCCGAGGCCGAGGATCACAGCCATGCGATCCTGCGCGCGCTGATTGCGGCGGCCAAGGCCGATGGGCGCATCGACCAGCAGGAAGAACAGTTGATCTACGCCGAAATCAAACGCCAGACCAGCGACCCGCAACTGCAGCAATGGCTGGATGAAGAAGTCGGCAAGCCACTCGATGCTGCAGAGGTGGCGCAGTCGGCGCGGGACCCGGCGATGGCCGCGGAAATGTACCTGGCCAGCGTGATGCTGGTGGATGACCAGCAGGAAGCAGAGCGGGCCTACCTGGATGAGCTGGCCGGCGCACTGCAACTCGATCCGGCATTGCAGGTGCATCTGGAGCAGCAGGCCAAGGGCGCCGCCTGACTTGGCAGCGATGCCTGCGCTAACCATTGATCCCGGGCCAGGGCGGGCAAGGCTTTTGCGAACGATGGCCGTGGGTCGATAGCTGTAATCCTCGGGTGAGCGCTTACGACCCAAGCGGGCTATTTCCTATGGGACGCCCTCGGCCAATAGCGGATATTCCGGGCATCGTCTCAGATCGAGCGCTGGTTGACACGGGCAGCGAGTTGCTCGGCGTTTTCCTTACGCTCCGAATAGCGATCCACCAAGAACGCCTGGCGGTCGCGCAACAGAACGGTGAACTTCACCAGTTCCTCCATGACGTCCACCACGCGATCGTAGTACGGCGAGGGTTTCATCCGCCCGGCGTCATCAAACTCAAGGTAGGCTTTGGGCACCGAAGACTGGTTGGGAATGGTGAACATGCGCATCCAGCGGCCAAGCACGCGCAACTGGTTGACCACGTTGAATGACTGCGAGCCGCCACACACCTGCATGACCGCCAGGGTCTTGCCTTGAGTGGGGCGAACCGCACCCAGTGCCAGAGGAATCCAGTCGATCTGCGCCTTGAACACTGCTGACATTGCACCGTGGCGCTCTGGCGAGCACCAGACCTGGCCTTCCGACCACTGCACCAGATCACGCAGCTCCTGCACCTTGGGGTGCTCGACAGGCACATCGTCAGGTAGCGGCAGGCCCGAAGGATTGAAGACCCTGGTCTCGGCACCGAAGTGCTCCAGCAGGCGTGCAGCTTCCTCCACCAGCAGGCGACTGAAGGAACGTTCGCGGGTCGATCCATACAGCAACAGGATACGCGGTTTATGCTCGCTGGAGCGCGTTGCCCCTGGCGGCAGATCGAACAGCGAGAAATCGAGATTAGGCAGTTGCTCGGACATGTTTCCTCCTGCTCAAAGCGTAGCGATGCGATCCAGCTCGTTTTTGAGCTGCTCACGATCGAGATGTTCGAATGGCAGCGCGAAGAAGGCCTCGCAACGAGACTGGATCCGGGCCAGCGTGGCGCGGAATGCAGCATCGACCGACGCTTCGTCAGCCACGACAGCGGACGGATCCTCCAGCCCCCAGTGCGTCTTCAGCGCAGGGCCGAAATACACCGGGCAGGCTTCGCCGGCAGCGTTGTCGCAAACGGTGATGACGATGTCAGGAGGGCAATGCTCGAACGCGTCATTGCCCTTGCTGCTCAGCCCCTCGATCGGGATACCGGCATGCTGCAAGGTGGTCAGGCTGCGCGGCAACACTTGGCCCTTTGGGAAACTGCCGGAACTGACGGCTTCAAATCCATGAGGGGCCAGGTGATTGAACACGGCCTCGGAAAGGATGCTGCGGCAGCTGTTGGCCGTGCACATGAATAGGACTCGCATGAGGGCTCCTGCGCTTCGTGGCGGGTTCAGAGGCTGAGGCGCAATGCCAGAGCCGAAAGGGTGATCAATAGAACTGGCAGCGTCAGCAGGATGCCGACTTTGAAGTAATAGCCCCAGGTGATGCGCATGCCTTTGCGCTCCAGCACGTGCAGCCAGAGCAGCGTGGCGAGGCTGCCGATGGGGGTAATTTTCGGGCCGAGGTCGCAGCCGATGATGTTGGCGTAGATCATCGCCTCGCGTACCAGCCCTTGCGCCTCGCTGGCCTGGATCGACAAAGCGCCGATCAACACGCTGGGCATGTTGTTCATGACCGAGGACAGCAATGCAGCGATCAGCCCGGTGCCGATGGCGGCACTCCACAGCCCTTGCTGCGCAAGGCGGTCGAGCAGGTGGGTGAGCATGTCGGTGAGGCCGGCGTTCTTCAGCCCGTATACCACCAGGTACATACCGAGAGAAAAGATCACCACCTGCCAGGGTGCTTCGCGCAGCACACGCCGGGTCGAGATGTGATGGCCACGGGCGGCGACGGTAAACAGGATCGCTGCACAAGTTGCTGCTACCGCACTGATCGGGATACCCAGTGGTTCCAGAGCGAACAGGCCGATCAGCAACACCAGCAGCACCCAGCCACCCACCTTGAAGGTTGCGCGGTCATGAATTGCCTCGTTTGGCATCTTCAGGGCCGCGACCGCGTACTGTCTCGGGATATCACGGCGGAAGAACAGGAACAGCACCAGCAGGGTTGCCGACACACTGGCGAGATTCACTGGCACCATCACCGAAGCGTATTCGCTGAAGCCCAGCTTGAAGTAGTCGGCCGAGACGATGTTCACCAGGTTGGAGACCACCAACGGCAGGCTCGCCGTGTCGGCGATGAAACCGGCCGCCATGACGAAGGCCAGTGTCGCGGCGGGCGAGAAACGTAGCGCGAGCAGCATCGACATGACGATAGGTGTGAGGATCAGTGCCGCACCATCGTTGGCGAACAGCGCCGACATGGCGGCGCCGAGCAGCACACAGAAGGCGAACAGGCGGTAGCCGCTGCCGTTTGCCCAGCGCGCCACGTGCAGCGCGGCCCACTCGAAGAACCCGGCCTCATCCAGCAGCAGGCTGATGATGATGACGGCGATGAAGGTGACGGTGGCGTTCCAGACGATGGCCCACACAGTTGGGATGTCGTGCAGCGAAACGGCGCCTGCCGCCAGGGCGATGAGGGCACCGAGCGCTGCGCTCCAGCCAACGCCAAGCCCCTTCGGCTGCCAGATGACCAGGATGAGGGTGAAAACGAAGACTGCAATCGCTACCAGCATGATGACCTCGTACAGTGATGATCAGCAGCAGGCAGCGTCACGAACGGGGCGACCGTCCATGTTCTGCAGGCGCAGGGTGTTCTCTGCCAACCATTGCGTGTTGGCCTGCAGTGTCGCCTGCAAGATCTCGTGTACCCAGGCAGGCAGATCCGGATTGAGGCGGTAATACACCCATTGCCCTTGGCGGCGGTCCAGCAGCATGCCACTGCTGCGCAGCTGCGCCAGGTGGCGACTGATCTTCGGCTGGCTGTCGTTCAATGCGCACATCAGCTCGCAAACGCATAGCTCACCAAGGCTGGCGATCAGCAGGCTGGCGCGAGCACGGGTTTCGTCAGACAGGCTCTTGAACACATCGGGCGGGGTTATCATGGCTGCACCAATACATATGGAGATACGAATATACGGATTTCCATATGTATTTTGCAAGCGTCCACGGGCGTTCAGGCGTGCCAGGGGTGGTCGTATTCGCGGTACAACCATCGATCAGGCTGATGATTACTATCGAGCGCCCCGCCTGTCTGCTCGGCAAAACCGTCTCTTATAATCGCCAACCATTTTTCCCGCTCCCCGGTCCGCCCCAGGCGGCATCCCCCCATGGAATCCAACACCATGCCCAGTGTCACTCCGCCGTCTCACGGCCGTCCCGAACACAGTCAACAAAGCGTCAGCCAACAGTGGCTGGCGATTCTCTCGGTCGCCGTGGGCGCCTTCGCCCTGGTCACCAGTGAGTTTCTCCCGGTGGGCGTACTCAACGATGTCGCCAGCGACCTGGGCATCAGCGCCGGCCAGGCCGGCCTGATGGTCACCCTGCCCGGCATCATGGCCGCCCTCGCCGCGCCCTTGCTGTCGGTGGGCATCGGCGCCCTGGACCGTCGCTACCTGCTGATCGGCCTGACGCTGATCATGATCCTCGCCAACGCCGTCGTGGCCTACGCCAGCGACTTCAGCCTGCTGCTGTTCGGCCGCGTGCTGCTGGGCATCAGCATCGGCGGTTTCTGGGCCACCGCCATTGCCCTCAGTGGCCGGCTGGCCCCCAAGGGCGTGGGCGTGGCCCAGGCCACCTCGATCATCATGGTCGGCGTGACCCTGGCCACCGTGCTGGGCGTGCCGGTCGGCACCTGGCTGAGCGGCCTGATGGGCTGGCGCATGACCTTCCTGGCCACCGCGCTGGTGGGCGTGCCAGTACTGCTGGCGCAGGTCTTTCTGCTGCCGCGGCTCACCCCCGACAAAGCCATTCGCATCAGCGACCTGCCGGCGCTGTTCGTCAATCCGCAGGCACGGGTCGGGTTGATCGCGGTATTGCTGATCGGCCTGGCGCATTTTGCCGCCTATACCTATGTCGCACCGTTCTTCAAGCAAAGCGCCGGCTTCGATGGGCCGACCATCGGTTCGCTGCTGTTGCTGTACGGCGTGGCCGGGGTGATCGGCAACATCTTCGCCGGTTTCGCCGCCAACCGCAGTGTGCGTCACACCCTGTTGCTGGTCGCCCTGATGATCGGCATCAGCACCGCCCTGTTTCCCTACTTCGCCACCGGCTTGACCGGCGCCGCGATGCTGATCGCGCTGTGGGGCTTCGCCTTTGGCGCCTTCCCGGCCTGCGCCAGTATCTGGATGTTCGTGGTGGCGCCCAAGGATGTCGAACGCGGCATGCCGCTGTTCGTCGCCATGTTCCAGGTGATCATCGCGGTAGGCTCGTTCTTCGGCGGGCGCATTGTCGATCAGCTCGGTACCGCGGTGCTGCTGAGCCTGGCCACGGCCCTGGTGGGCTGCGGTTTTGTCGCGGTACTGGTGCTCGGGCGCAATGTCTCCAATCGGATGGCGGCGCAGCCTTGCTGACCGATCGCGGTAGATGACACCTGGCAGCAGCTGGCCTCAGGGGGGCACAAGCGGCAAGGCGAAAACCTCGATGTACGGTATGGTTGCACGATCGCTACGGCGTTGCCGATCAACGCCGTGCCCTTCTGGAGACCAGCATGCTGCGTGTTTTTGAACGATGGCTCGACCCCTTCCCGCCTGATGAGATCCCACCGCCACCGCTAGGCCTGCTGCGCTTCTTGTGGGCCTGCACGCGGGGGGCGCGCGGATACATCCTGGCCCTCGCGCTGTTCAGCGCCGGCGTGTCGATCTATGAAGCCTGGCTGTTTTCCTTCCTTGGCCAGGTGGTCGACCTGCTTCCCGCCTGGCAGGCAGGCGGCGCAAGCGAACAGGAAAGCCGCGTGCTCTGGAGCATCGGTATTGTCCTGCTGAGCAGTATCGTGCTGGTGGCCCTGCGTACCCTGATGCAACACCAGGTGCTGGCGATCAACCTGCCGCTGCGCCTGCGCTGGGATTTCCATCGGCTGATGCTGCGCCAGAGCCTGTCGTTCTTCTCCGACGAGTTTTCCGGCCGGGTCACCACCAAGGTGATGCAGACCGCGCTGGCCGTGCGCGAGGTGTTGTTCACCCTGATCGAGGTCCTGCCCGGCATCGGCGTGTACTTCATCGCCATCATCGCCCTGGCCGGCGGTTTCGCCCTGCAGCTGATGCTGCCGTTCCTGGCCTGGGGCGCCCTGTTCGGGCTGGCCATGCTGTACTTCGTGCCGCGCCTGGGCAAGGTCGGCCAGGAGCAGGCCCATGCGCGGTCATCGATGACCGGGCGCATCTCCGATGCCTACACCAACATCACCACGGTGAAACTGTTCTCCCATTCCAAACGCGAAGCGCACTTTGCGCGGGCGGCGATGGAGGACTTCAAGCTCACCGGCTTTCGCCAGATGCGCCTGGTCAGTCAGTTCGAGATTGTCAACCAGGCGCTGGTGGTCGGCTTGATCCTGGGCGCTGGCGGCTATGCCCTGTGGCTCTGGCACCAGGGCCAAGTCGGCGCGGGCGCCGTGGCGGCGGTCACGGCCATGGCCCTGCGGATCAACGGCATGTCGCACTGGATCATGTGGCAGATGACCTCCCTGTTCGAAAACATCGGCACCGTGCAGGACGGCATGGCCACCCTGACCCGCGGCCCCAAGGTACAGGATGCGCCCGACGCCGGCACGCTGGTGACCCGCGGTGGCGCGGTGACCTTCGACAAGGTGAGCTTCAACTACAACGGCGAACGCCAGGTGCTCGATGACCTGACCCTGCACATTCGCCCCGGCGAAAAAGTCGGCCTGGTGGGTCGCTCCGGCGCCGGCAAATCCACGCTGATCAACCTGCTGCTGCGCTTCTACGACGTCAACGACGGCGAGATCCGCATCGATGGGCAGAACATCGCCCAGGTCACCCAGGACAGCCTGCGCAGCGCCATCGGCATGGTCACCCAGGACACGTCATTGCTGCACCGCTCCATCCGCGACAACATCGCCTATGGCCGCCCCGAAGCGACCGAGGCGCAGATTCGCAGCGCCGCGGCCAATGCCCAGGCCGATGGTTTCATCAGCCAGTTGAGCGATCGGCAAGGCCACAGCGGTTACGACACTCTGGTGGGCGAGCGTGGCATCAAGCTGTCCGGTGGCCAGCGCCAGCGCATTGCCATTGCCCGGGTGATGCTCAAGAACGCGCCGATCCTGCTGCTCGACGAAGCCACCAGCGCCCTGGACTCGGAGGTCGAAGTCGCGATCCAGGAAAGCCTCGACGACATGATGCAGGGCAAGACCGTCATCGCCATCGCCCATCGCTTGTCCACGATCGCCGCCATGGACCGGCTCATCGTCATGGATGAGGGGCGCATCATCGAGCAAGGCAGCCATGCTGAGCTGCTCGACAGGAACGGCACCTATGCACGGCTGTGGCGGCATCAGAGCGGTGGGTTCCTGGGTGAGGACCAGGGGCTGGCGGAGGCTGTGGAGTAGCGGCGGGGCAACATCGTGAAAGTCGCGACCCGGAAAAATACTGCCCCCCTACCCTCTAGCCACCAACAAGCTGCCCAGCCAGCCAGTCGATGAACGCCCGCACCGGCGGTCGTTCGAGCTTCTCCCTGCGGGCGACCACGTAATAGGCGAAACGCGACGGCCAGGGCCGGTCCACGGCCACCACCAGTCGACCCTCGCGCAGGTCTTCCTCGGCATGCTGCGCCTGCACCAGCGCGATGCCCTGGCCACCGACGGCCGCACGCAACAGCAGCAAGTCCTCGTCGAAGCTCGGCCCGCGCCGGCTGCGGCTGTCCGGCACCACGCCGTGGGCCTGCAACCACAGCGCCCAGTCGGCGCGCTCGGCCTCCTGCAGCAGTGGGTATTGCAGGCAGTCCTGCGGCTCGCGCAGCAGCGGCCCGCCGGCGAGCAGGGCCGGGCTGCAGACCGGCAGCAGCACCGGTGCCAGGAAGGGGATCGATTCAAGCCCCGGATAGTCGCCCAAGCCATGGCGCAATGCGATATCGACGCGCCCTCGCTGCAGGTCGACCAGTTGCGCGGTAGCCTCCACGCGCACCTCGATATGCGGATGCAGCGCATTGAAAGCGGCCAGGCGCGGCACCAGCCAGCTGGAGGCGAACGAGGGCTGGGTACTGATGGTCAAGGTACTGGCGCCCACCAACGCGTCCAGGTCCAGCAGCGCGCTCTCGATCTCGCCGAAGCCACGCGAGAGGCCCGGGTACAACGCCGCTCCCGCCTCGGTGAGCTGCACGCCATGGCGGCTGCGGGTCAGCAAGCTGATGCCAAGACGGTCCTCCAGCTGGCGGATCTGCTGGCTGATCGCCCCAGGCGTCACCCCCATGCGCTCGGCAGCGGCCTTCAGGCTGCCCAGGCGAGTGGTTTCGGTAAAAGCGCGCAAGGCGAGCAGTGGCAGGACAGCGCCCATGGGGAATCCTTGATTTAGAAAATCTAACTCTAGTGACAGAAGCTATCGTTTTAAATGCGCATACAGCATGCATAGGATAGCGCTCAGGCCAAACAACTTACGTTAGTTTCCCTGAGGTTATCCAGCATGCAAGACCCCTCCCTCGTTCTGTACACCGACAGCTCCCCCAACGGTTTCAAAATCACCATCGCACTGGAAGAGATGGGCCTGCCCTATCACCTGGAACATGTCCGAATCGAGCACGGCGAGCACATGCAACCAGACTTTCTCGCGCTCAACCCGGCAGGCCGCATTCCCGTGCTGGTCGACCGTGATGCCGATATCGTGCTGTTCGAGTCCGCCGCCATCCTGCTTTACCTGGCTCAGCTCAGCGGCCAGTTGCTCGATCAGGCAACGCAGCCCCGCTGGGCCGCGATCACCTGGCTGATGTACCACAGCGCCAGCATGGGGCCCCTGCTCGGCCAGCGCGTGCACTTCGAGTGCTTCGAGGCCACGCCCAACCCGGCGGCGCTGCAGCGCTACCGCAGCCTGACCGAAAGCACCTTCGAAACGCTCGACCAGCACCTGGCCAGCCGCTCGTGGCTGGCTGGGGACGCTTATTCGATTGCCGACATCGCCACCTTCGCCTGGCTGCATATAGCAGCCCTTGTGAGCTTTGATTTCAGCGCCCACCGCCACCTGACGCGCTGGTACCGGCAGGTCGAACGGCGCCCGGCCGTGCAACGCGGTATCCGCCTCCCCGCCCCGGCCACCGGCCCGTGAATACGCTGACCCAAGGAGCAGTCATGAACACCACCCCGAGCACCTGTGGCGCCGACGCCGATGCCTTCCGCGAGCATCCCGGCTACCGGCGCATGTTCGCCCCCGACACACTGACGCTGGGCATCTTCATGCCACTGCGCTTCTATGACGGCGATATGCGCGTGCTGTCCGGCCAGGCGCGCCTGGTCGGCAAGATCGACCAGTTGGGTTTCGCGGCGGTCTGGGTGCGTGACGTGCCGTTGTTCGACCCGCACTTTGGCGATGCCGGGCAGGTCTTCGATCCATTTGCCTACCTCGCCTATCTGGCCGCCCATACCGAACGCATCGCCCTGGTGACCGGCAGCACCGTCTTCCCCCTGCGCCACCCCATCGACCTGGCCAAGGCCGCGGCGACCCTCGACAACCTGTCGGGCGGGCGCCTGGTGCTGGGCATCGCTTCGGGGGACCGGCCCGTGGAGTTCCCGGCCTACGGCCTGGACCACGACAGCCGTGGCGAACGCTTTGCCCAGGGCGTGGACTACTTCCGTCGGCTGTTGGCCCAGCAGCCTGGGCCGATCGACTCACCGCTGGGGCAACTGCACGGCGCCCGCCTGCTGCCCGCGCCGATCTGCGGGCGCATCCCGCTGGTGATGACCGGTTCTTCGCGGCAAAGCCTGCAGTGGCTCGGCGAGCATGCCGATGGCTGGCTCACCTACCCGCACGCCACCCACGACAGGCACGGGCCGCTGCGCCTGGCGGCAAAAGTCCGCGCCTGGCGCGAAGCGATACCCGGTGGCGGTTTCCGCCCGCACATGACCAATGAATGGATCGACCTGGACGACGACCCGCACTTTCCCCGAACGCCCCTGCAGGGCGGTTACGTACTGCGCACAGGGCGCCATGGGCTGGTCGAGCTGCTGGAGGAATGGCGCGCGGCCGGGGTGAACCACGCCGCGCTGGGATTGCAGATGGCCAGGCGTCCGGCGCAGGACATCATCCAGGAGCTGGCCGAGGAGGTATTGCCATTGTTTCCGACGCTGCCAGGGCCGCAGCCTCATTCACAAAGCTGGTAGCGCCAGGCAGCCGCAGAGCCTGTCCATCGCGGTATGTCGGGTGGCCTCGGCTGTGGGCCCCACCCGACCTGCCCGACGTGGGTCAGAATGCGTAGACCAATGTCGCCGTGGCGCTGCGCGGGGTGCCGTACCACCCGCGCCCACCGATCGCAGAGTAGTACTTCTCATCCAGCACGTTGTTGAGGTTCAAGGCGACGCTGGTCTGCGGCGTGAACGCGTACTGCGCCATCAGGTCGACCACACTGAAGGCGCCCTGGGTGAACGTCTCCTTGTTCGGGCCGGCGTTCTTCTTGTACTCCATGCCCTGCCAGCGCACGCCGCCGCCAATCTTCAACTGTGGCAAGGACTGCAGTTGGTAACTGGTGAACAGCTTGAAGGTATCGCGCGGTACTTCGGTGAGCAGGCGCTTGCCATCGGAATCCTCGGCCTGGGCATAGGTGTAGCTGGCGGAAACCTGCCAGTCAGGCAGGATCTGCCCCGCCATTTCCATCTCGAAACCACGGGTCTTGGTGCCAGATTCGGCGCGGTAGGCCTGGTCGCCGTTTGGTGCCAGCTTGTCGCCATCGGCCACGGCCAGGTTGTCCTGCTGCACCTCGAAGACACTGAAGGCGGTGGTCAGGCGCTTGTCCCAGAACTCGCTCTTGATACCCAACTCGTAGTTCACGCCCTCCAGCGGCTCGATGTAGCCGCCACTGGCATCCTGCCTGCTCTGCGGCTTGAAGATCGCGGTATAGCTGGCGTACGCCGACCAGTTTTCGGCGAAGTCGTAGACCAGCCCCACGTAAGGCGTGACAACCCCGGTTTCGCTGCGCGAGGTGCGCGTGGTAGCGCCGCTTGACAGGGTGGTCCCGGTTTCGTCGCGTTTCCAATCGATCACCCGCGCGCCGGTGATCAGCGACAAGTCATCGGCCAGGCTCCAACGCACCGACGCCACCAGGCCGTCCTGGGTTTCGTCCAGCGCATCTTGCGAATACTTGTTGTGGATGGCGTCCGGAATCGCCAGCGAACCGTCCCAGGTATGAATGTTGTCGATCGGCTGGCTCGTCCATAGCTGGTAACCGGGATTACGGTAGTAGGCCCGGTAGTGACTGGCGCCGAGGTACGCTTGATGCTCGCGGGAAAGCAGCTCGAACGGGCCGCTGGCGGACAGGTCGAACGACGTCTGCCGGGGCTCGCCCGCCCAACGCCCGGTCCAGGTACTGATACCGCTGCCATCGGGCTTGACGCTACCGGCGGCGGCAGTGGCGAAGGTGTCGTCATAGCTGCGGCGACTGTGCTCGGCATTCAGTTTCAACTGCCAGCCGTTGTCCAGCTGGTGTTCCAGCGTGGTGAACAGCGTTTTCGTGCGGCGCTTGTGATAGCTCCAGTCCGAAGCCGAGTTGAACGAACGCGACGGATTGAAATGGCTGCCATCGGAGTTGTACATCGGGAAGCCGTGGTTGCCCGCGCCGTCGTTGTCCATCTCCTGGTACTCGGCGCCCACGGTCAGCATCGTGCTGTCGGTGACATCCCATTCCACCACCCCGTAGGCCGCCTGCCTCTCCAGCGACTGACGATCGACATGGCTCTGGCTGTCGGTGGTCGACGCCACGAAACGCCCACGCACATGGCCGCTCTCCGACAGTTTGCCGGACAGGTCCAGCTCGGTGCGGTAGCTGTCCCAGGAGCCCGCCTTGAGGGTCAGCTTGCGCTGCGTCTCGAGGGTCGGTTTCTTGCGCACCAGGTTGATGGTGGCACCGGGATCGCCAGTCCCCGACATCAGGCCGGTCGCTCCGCGCACCACCTCGACCCGGTCGTACGACACCATGTCGGCCAGGTCGTCGCGAAAGCCGAAGGTATCGGGGCGGTTGACGCCATCGACCTGGATGCTGCCGACCTGGAAGCCGCGCACATAGATATGGTTGGCGTCGCTGCCGGCCGGGCCCATGCTGTCAACGACCACGCCCGGCGTCTGCTCGAGCACCTGGGTGACATCTGTGAGGTTCTGGTCCTCTATCTGCTGACGGGTCACCACGCTGACCGACTGCGGCGTCTCGCGTGCCGACAGGCGCAGGCCGGTCGCGGTGCTGGCCGAGCCTGTGGTATAGCTGCCGGTACCTTCGGTAGTGCTGCCCAGACCCAGAGCGTCGATGCTGGTCGCGCCGAGTTCGACCGCGCCGTCGTTGTGCACCTTGCTCAGCACATAGCGCTTGTCGCCCACCTGCTGCACGCGCAGTCCCGATCCCTGCAGCAACTCGGAGAAACCTTGCTCCAGTTCGAAGCTGCCGTGCAGCCCCGAGGAATGCAGCCCGCTGGTTTCGTCATTGCTGAAGCTGATGGTCACGCCGCTGGCGGCGGCGAACTGGCTGATCGCGGAAGCCAGGCTGCCGGCCGGGATATCGTAGCGCTGCGCGGCGGCCCAGGCGGTCGAGGTCGCCAGCGCGGCGCCGCAAAGGCTCAGTGCGAGGGTCGCCTGACGAATACTGCAGGCTAGCGAGGTACGGCGTGCGGACATGAAAAAGGGTTCCTGTTTCGGGTTGGCTTGGGCACGCTTGATGCGCGCGCCCTCAAGAGCCGAAGCAGCGAAGGAAATCTGCTACCCCAAATGCGAAAAATTCTCGAATGTTTGAGAACAGATGAAATTTCACCCACTCTTCCCAGCGCGGGCCTCCACGATTGTGGGCCCCTACCCCTTGCCGATTGGCTCCAGGCGCACCCAGTAGCGCGTCATGCGCCGTGCGCGAACCGGCAACGCGTCTTCCAGGCTGGCCAGGGCGACGTCGGTGTCGTCCAGGTTGAATGCGCCAGACAGGCGCAAGCCCGCAACCTCCCCGGCGCAGCCGAAATATCCGGGGCGGTAGCGCGCCAGCTCGTGGACCACCTCGTCCAGGCGCCAGTCGACACTGACCAGCATGCCCTCGGCCCAGGCCTGGCCACCGGGGGCCAAGGGTTGCAGGGGGCCGATGTGGTCAGCGGCAAAACTCAGGCTGTACCCGCTGTCGATACGCACCACCTGCGACGCCCGGCTGGGCCGTACCTCCACGGCATGGGCGGCCACCGCCACATGGCTCACGCCGTTGTCCTGACGCACGCTGAAGCGGGTACCCAGGGCCAGGATGTCGCCTGCCACGGTGCGCACGCTGAGTGGCCGCGCATCCTTGGCGGTTTCCACCAGGATCTCGCCGCGCTGCAGCTGGATCAGGCGCTGGCCCGCGTCGTAGCGCACATCGACTCGGCTGTCGGTGTTGAGGTCCAGGCGCGTGCCATCGGCCAGGGTCAGTCGGCGGCGCTCGCCGATCCGAGTCGCATAGTCGGCACTCCAGGGTGAAGCCCGGTACCCCTGCCAACCAACGGCCCCGACGCCGAGCAACAGCGCCAGTGCCTTCACGGCATGGCGCCGGGCGCGCCGGGCGTTCTCCAGGGTCTGCGCGGCGCCGCGGGGGGCGCTGCCCAGGCGGCCTTGCAGTTGCTCCAGGCGCGCCCAGGCTGCGGCGTGGCGAGGGTCGGCCATGCACCAGGCTTGCCATGCGGCGCGGGTGGCGTCATCGACACTGCTGTCATGCAGGCGCACATACCAGTCCACCGCGGCGCTGAGAATGGCCTTCATGCGTCCTCGACCAGCAGGCAATGCATCAGCGCGCGGGCCAGGTGCTTGCGCACGGTGCTCACCGAAACACTCAGGCGTTCGCTGGTCTTCTCGTAGCTCAGGCCATCGAGTTGCACGGCGAGAAACACAGCCCGCGTGCGCGGGCCAAGCCCATCGAGCATACGGTCGATGGCCATCAGGGTATCGAGGATCGCGGCGTGGGTTTCGGCCGAGGGCGCATAACGCTCCGGCTGCTGCGCCAAGGCTTCGAGATAGGCGCTTTCCAGGCTGCGGCGGCGGTAGAGGTCGATGGTCAGCCCGCGCGCGATGGTCGCCAGGTAGTGCCGCGGCTCCTTGAGGGTGCCGGCGGTGCGCGCCAACAGCACCCGGATGAAGGTGTCCTGGGCCAGGTCCGCGGCATCGGCAGTGTTGTTCAGACGCTGGCGCAACCAACCGTGCAGCCAGCCGCTGTGCTCACGGTACAGTGTTTCCAGGCCGGTGTGCGCAGTGCCATCGGGAACAACGGTGGACATCACGCCTCCCTAAAAAGATTACCAGGTGCAAATAAGAACTTGTCTCAAGTGTACTCAGTGAGGGAGGAATTGGGAATGCTGGCATGTGAAAGGGGTCGCAGGGATTGAAGTCCGCCATAGGCCCTGGTGGGGTTTGGGCATAGCTGGATATTTGGGCAAGCGCAAAGCTAGGCAACGAGGACTTTGCTAGTCTCGAAAGGCTCCCGGAGGGCGGTCGAACCAGCGCTTGAAGGCACGGTGGAAAGTGCTGGTATCCCTGAACCCCAGCCGCTCGCTGACCTTCGCTACGGGCAGCCCCTGGCGAATCAGCTCCGCGGACAACTCGCGACGTACCTCCGCCACCAGCGCGCTGAAACTGGTGCCCTCTTCCTTCAAGCGTCGGTAGAGCGTGGTGCGACTGACGTGCAACGCCCGGCAGGTTGGCTCGATGCTCATGGCTTCGGGCAGGCTTGCGAGAATCAAGCGACGCACCGTGCCGGCAAGCGTGTCTGTGTCTTGCAACTGCGCGAGTGTCGCCCTTGCACGAGCCTCCAGCATCTGTCGCAGGTAGTCGCTGGCGCCGAGAATGGGATGCTGCAGGAAGTCGCGCGGTAGGTGGAGGCTGTTTCTCTCGCTGTCGAAGCGCAGCTCGCTGCCGAACAGCTCGACATAGTGCGCATGGTAGGCCGGGGATGGGAAAGCGAACTCGCAGGCCAAAGGCCGCAGCTCTACGCCGGTCATCTCCCGGCTCCAGCGCAGCACTGCACTCATGCTGCGCTCGATGGCGGCCTGCGGGTAGGTTTTGCCGGGGGCGAAGGTGATCTCCAGCACCAGAGCATCTGCCGTTTCACTGTACTGCCAGCTCTCCGAAGGGTTCATCAGCGCGATATGCCGCTGGAACACTTCCAGCGCCTCGCTCACCCGGCTGCATTGGCACAACCAACTAGCCAGCACGCCATGCGTGGCGGGGTTGAAGGTCTGCCCGATCAGCAGGCCGATATGCGGCAAATGCGTGTTGTTCGCGGCGAACTGCCACAGCGCCAGTAACTGGGTCTCGTCGACACGCTGCTCCTGGATCGGCGATGCCGCAGTCCCCTGGTCGAGAAGTTTGGCACCCTCCACTCCGGCCTCCCGCAACTGGGTTGCAGTGACCACGCCGAGATTCAGCAACTGGTCGTGCAGATCCAGCACTGCGACGGCCGATACGGTGGTACTTCTGACCATCGGGCCTGCTCTTGGTAATTGCTTGGGTAACGACTCTAACGCACGGTGCAGAGTGGCGGCCAGTCGTCGGCCGTGCAAGTGCAGGTTGCAACCAAAAGCCATGCAGGTTGAACCGCAGAGCCATGGCCAGCCGTCATCGGACTGCCTAGCATCGACGACACGACCATGGCACAGGAAGACCTGCTATGCCCGAGCACAGAATCGCATCGTTAAGCGCCTTGCGCGCACTGATTCCGCCACCACCGACGATGATGCACAAACGCCTGCAGCGCAGGTTGGATGAGCACTGCCTGCTGATGATCCGCCAAGCGACGGTTTGCGCCGTCGGCTTCGCCGACCCGCGGTTAGATATCGAGTACCTCGATTTGCGCCACCATCCAGTGTTACGGGCCGAGGGCCAGGACATCCTGCTGCCCTGGCCGGCAGACAAAGCGATCTCACAGCAGCCGATAGAGGAAATGGCCTGCAGTCTGTATTTCATCCTGCCCGGCGTGGGGTTCAGCCTGCGCGCCAATGGCCGAGGCTCTCTGCGAGCCGGAAAGCTGTTGGAGTTTCGCGCCGAGGCGCTGTTCCTGCACTGTTCGCGAGCCAAGGTACGCGCCGATTTCTGGAGGGCCAGAGCGTACACGACACCTTTTTTAGCTGACACAGGGCAGGCCTTGTCCGAGCCAGCGCAGGCCTTTATCGCCGCCTCGCCGTACCTGCTGATGCTCACGCAGCGCCAGGCCGACGCCACCGAGATGTCGCCACGAGGTGACCCGGCTGGTTTCGTCCAGGTACTGGATCGCCACACTCTGCTGGTACCGGAACGCCCCGGCAACAAGGTTGCCTGCAGCCTGAGCAATATCCTCGTCGATGGCGCCTTGCGCCTGTCCTTCCTTCAGCCCGGCGCCGACACGGTTTTATCCGTGGCCGGACGCGCCTGGTTGAACAGCGACTCGAACTTGCTCGCCCCACTGGCAATCAACGGCAAGCCACCTCGGGTCGCTACCGTCGTGAACGTCGAGCGCTATCGCTTCCAGCACTGCCCAGAACTGCTAGCCGCGGGCTTGTGGGATCGCGCAACACACCTGGATGAAAGGCAGATTCCAGCCTTTTCCAAGATGCTGTCCGAGCACATGAACGGTACGGGCCTGTTAGGCAAGGCCACCAGCCTGGTGGTCGATGCGGTGGTCAAGCATGACCTGCGCCATCTCTATTGAGGTGAAGGGGTAGGCGACGGCTTAGGTGCCCTTCTATACCTTGCCCAGCCGGATGCTTATTGCTATCCGTCAGCATCCGAATCCGCTGCGCTTTCTAGCGAGGGTCTGCTCTAGCCGGTCATGTAAGCATTCGACTGACGGGTATTGGCCGGTTCAGGTCATCCACGAACGAGCGCAAAGGGTCGAAAACAGCCGGTCGCGACTGGCTGCTATCGACCCAGAGCTGCCATTCGTGAAGGGCAGGAATCGGCCATAAGCAGACATTCGTTACCAGAGGTTCGGTTGACTGGTTGCGGTCTTTCGAAAATGCACTGGGATGAATTGTTTCGCGATGCTCCGAAGCAGCTCAGTAAAAATAGGCCGTTAATTTACGATCGTCAATATTACTGCCATCAGCTTTACCTCTAAAAGGGAATGCTTCGCACAAGATCTAAAACAAAAACGGCGACTCTGCTTTCTCGTGCAGACCTGCTCTTCGCAATGAGCATTTGTTTCAGGTCATCGGGAGTTTTGGGAAGAGGCTCGTGTCGACCTGGACTTTTCAACCTCTTGGTGGCTTGCTTTTGTTCTCCAAACCAGAGAACGAGATAAATACCATAGCCTTCTGCTCGCCAGTCTGGAGTGTAAAGCGTATCAAGCTGTCTATCTGATCCTGTCCAGAGCTCGGAGTGCCATTGCCCTTTAATCTCAATCGGAATTCGAAGTGTGCCAGCGGAACAAGTGATATCAACTTCCTTGTCAGCGGCAACATGTGTTTCCGGATCAAAAACTAATCCCGACGCCCCTTGTCGGAGAAGACCTAAAAGATGATCACGGCAACGCTCCTCAACGAACGGATTACTTTTATCGTCATAAAACCCGCGCCAGGACTCAGCATCGTCGCTCCGTATCTTCGCTTGGGCGATGGCCAGCTCTTCAATTACAAGAGTTTGTAAATCCAAAAGGGATACAGGGGCAAGATTTCGTGTGATCGCGTTGATAACAGCAAGCGTAGGAGAAACATAGGTAGCTTCGACGCGGATGCGCTTCTGTTCAGCAATAACAACCTTGACCTCTTCAGAGTAACCATCAACAGGTGCGTCCCTTAGTCGGGCTAGTGCATCGATTGCTTCATTGCTGGTGTCATTGCCAAGGCGACGGATTAGTTGGACGATGAAACTGCTTGCATCCCAAGAATTTGCATTGCCTGACGAAGTCCCGCTCGGGCGATGCACCATTGGCCAAAGTGGTCGGAACGTATTGATCATCCACTCGCTTTGCGCAGCATTAAGGTGGACATCGGTGTCATCATTGTTCCGGTTGCTAATTCGATTTCGTATGTGCCAGAGCAGTTCAGGTTCGATCGGCCTAGCGCCAAGCTGCGTAACACTAACGTGGAAATCAACAATAACGCCAATCGCAATCCAAGTACGACGGCGTTCTTCGTCCATCGATGCACATCGAAGCGCTAAAATCCGACGCAACTCGTCAAACCGGCCGGAGCGGATGAGCCTATCAACCAGCTCTATTTCTGGACCTATCGGTAAGTCTGGAAATCGCTCCAGCCACTCTGCAGCGAGTTGGGTAGGCATGGTGATATCACTTTGGTCGTGCATCAGCGAGTAGAGACCATCTACATATTCGCGCCGTAGCAGTAATTGCGGTTCATGGTAGAGCTTCATTGCTCGTTGCCAGCCACCGCGAATCTGGATCGAAGCCTCGACAGCTTCAGTGAGCCCCAAGATTCCTGCATGAACATCGATGCGGCTATGGCGAAGCTGAAACAGCCCAGCCATTAAGCGCTCATCAGTAATATCATCGAACCCTACTTCTTTACGATGGCGCTCGGCGAGTGCGGCAACGATAATGTACGCTGCTTCGTAATGTTTCCCTTCTGCAATGCTCTCTGCAATCTGCTGCGCACTAGGTTTGGGAGAATCGAGCATTAGAAATCTTTCGAACCCAGCGTGCGCTACCTCAGCAATATCATCTCCAAGCCACCGTCCGATCCTTGTATGAGCAGGTGCTTTTTCAATGTCGTTGAAGAGGCTCAGATAAGCTTTAGCAGGGTTTACTAGAGCCTCCCAATCGCCAGAGCGCATTTGCTCAATGTGAAGAGAAAAATGATTTCGGTGCTTTGCATGACGGGCCGCTTGCTCGACGCAACGCTTGCGTTCGCTCTCGATCTGTTTGATCTGCCACTCGGGAATTGTCTTGTCTGCGAGTTTTTCAAGCCATTGCAAAAGATCAGGGCTACGAGCAGCAAAAATTCGTGCAGCGTCACGTACCTGCGCGCCTGCTTCACCATCATGCCGTGAAAGCTGGACCAAATCGCGCCAGCGTTCGTCGCCGTTATCTTTGGGGTCGAGCCGATTAAGTAGCGCAATTACATCCGTGTCTGACGGTATAAAGCCTGTCGACCGTTCACTGAGCCGCCAAGATTGCTGAAAAGGATTGTGATCACTGGGCAGCTCTAAAAGCACTAATCGTTGAACCGACCGCCGCAAACTGTCGTCGCTCTGAATGAGCTCGTGTAATTTCTTATGAGCATCGCGCTGATATCCATCACGGGCGTGGAAAGGTTCCAGCCAAGACCAGAGTTGTTGTGCAGTGACACCGCCAAGCTCTACGACACGAACAATCAGATGATAAGCCAGGTCGGTCAACACGTCGTTCCCTGGGTGTTCATTCCTATGATCAAGACTCTTAACTGATACAGCTAATAGATCGAGAACATCTTTTATCTGACCATCTGGAAGGTGCCTCTCCAATAGCATCAATACTCCAACCGTGCGGCTACCGCTCGTTGCATAAGAAATCACAAGATCGACAATCAATTTGGCATCAAATTGCTCATAGCCGACTTCATCGACCAGTTCAATTGCCAGCCGAACAGACAGCTCATCTGCATAACTGCTCAAGGTGTAAAGGACGGTTGACCAGACAGTCTCGTCATCAACCTCGACGAGAATTTCGCCAGCAATTTTCCTACACGCAAAAAATGCTTGCGGGTCAAGGACGACCTTTCGCAGATCATCAGTCAGGGCGGATGCTATTCCACTCCCCCTGACTGCTTCGAGCATCAGGAGGCTGAGGTTAAACGACGTATCAGGCGTTGAGATCAATCGCCGTATGTCTTCGATGACCACTGGATGCTTGAGACCGCGTAATGCATACGGCCCCCAGTCTCGAAAGCGCGGATTATCTTCTGCCAGAAGCTCCAGAGAGCTGATAAGCGAGCGAGCTTGATCCGCGGTGAGTACATCTGCATCGCCATACTCAATCAATCCCATTGGGTCTGCGATGATCACAGCTTTGGTAAAAGCCGGGTCTAAGGCAAGCCAGGCGTGAATACCACGTAGACTTGCAGGCACAAGACCGCGGTTATGAAACACTGAGAGGAGGCGTCTGCGTTTTTGTGGGGTATTGGCCTGTTTCGAGAGCCATTTAGCCCCTAGATACTCCCCAATCCGGCGGTGAAGATAGGTGAAGCGGTCAACGCCGTTAGCTTTGAATAAGCGAGTGCCTAACATGACTTCAACGACATTTCCTTCAGGAAGAAGAGATATATCGGACAGTTGCAATTCACCTTCGGTAGCGTTCGCTGCGGAAGTTCGGACAATGGCCTCACTGCCAGTTAGGATCAAACCAGCGCACGCAGCGCCTGCAGCATCAAGGCCAGATTCCTTCCCTGGCTGACTTCTGGTCTTGGTGTCACGATGTTCGACACGTAAAACCTCAATGGCACGCTCGAAAAGCTCGCTACGCGTTTCAGGTAGCGCCCCTGACCCAGCAACACGAGCAATTAGCTCGAGAGTTTGCGGGTTGCCGAGCAATCCATTGAGCCCTCGTGCGTTGAAATGCTCAATCACGCCTTTGGCTGCCGCTAAACCAAGTGTGGCGCTGAGAAAAGCGGAAGCGTCATCGTCGGTGAACGGGTCAATGTGTAGCTCTAGAGGCTTTTCAGAGTACTGTTCGCGAATAGCCTCTACACCCGTCGCGCTACGCCAATCCGCCACCCGGCACGCAAGAATAAAGCGCGGGTATCCCAGCTTACCGAGTTGACGCAGGACAAGATCCACCCCGTCTCCATCCTTCTGGCTGCTTACCTCATCGAGTGCATCAATAACTAGGATTTGGGCATCGTCTAGTAGTGTATTCGGATCATGACGGTTGATCAGTTGGCGGGCAGTGCAATGCGAGTAATCTGGTGATGCTGCAAGCCAATCAAGCAGGTGAGATTTCCCCATGCCCGCTTCACCAAGTATGACGAGAGATTCGGTTCTTTTTAGCAGGTCGTCCTGAGGCAGAATGATACGACTGTCATTTGTCTCACACCACAGTGTTCGCTTGATGACTGCATGCACTATCAAATTTGCGCATTCATTCATGTCGTGACGTAGCCTCAATCGGGGACGGTTCAGTCCTTCTGATACTAGATTAACAACCCCTGAGAAGCACTATATAGAGATATACGATGACCGCTTTTGGCCGAAATCGGCCTGTCGTGATCGTCCGCTTTGGGTCGATAGCTGCCGATCCTGGATGACCGCTATCGACCCAGAGCAGACATTGATCCAAGCCTTTGTGTTGTCCACGACCAACATTCGCTCGCGCCATGAGCCCTGTGGCAATCACAGCAGACCCTCGCGCACTACAGCCAAACTAGAGTTCAGGCGTGTATTTCACACTGAACATGACGTTGCGCGGGTCGCCGTAGTAGTTGTTGTAGTCGATGGTGTTGTAGGCCGGCTGGTAGTACTTCTTGTCCAGCAGGTTGTTGAGGTTCGCCGCCACGGTCACCTCGTCGCTGACCTTGTACGCGACCCGAGCATCCCAGATGGCATAACCAGGCAGGTCGAAGACGTGGTCGTAGGAGGTAGTGCCGGTGACCGCCGTGGTGCCCAGCCCCACCGAGGCACGGCTCCAGTTACCGGGCAAGGTATAGTCGGCCCACAGCTTGAACTGATGCTTGGGCGTCCAGGTGCTGTAGACCTTGTCCTTGTAGGTGGCGTCTTCCAGGTAGCGCGTGGTGTTGTAGACGTAGCCGGCCATCACTTGCAGGCCACTGAGGACTTCACCGCTGACCTGCGCCTCCAGGCCCTGGCTGCGCACCTTGCCTGAGGCCTTCGAGCAGTACCAGCCATTGCAGTCCATCGGCCCGCTGCGGTCGAGCACCGCGTGGTGCTCCTGGTCGTAGCGGAACAGCGCGACCGAGGTGTTCAGCGCCCCGTCGAACAACTCGCCCTTGAGCCCCAGTTCGTAGTTGCTGCCAATGATCGGCTCGACCACCGAACCGCTGCTGGTGCGTGCACTCTGCGGCTGGAAGACGTCGGTGTAGCTGGTGTAGACCGACCACTGTTTGTTCAGCGCATACACCAGGCCCGCATAGGGCGAAACCTTGCCGTTGCTACTGGTTGTCGACTCGCTGTAGCCGGTGCGGGCGAAGGACTGGGAGGCGTAGCTGTAGTCGTACCAGCTGGTGCGGGCACCGACGATCAGCTTCAGCGGCTCGGTCAGGTTGACCGACCAGCGCGAATACAAGCCTTTCTGGGTGATCTGGTACTCGGTCAACTCGCCACGGCCCCGGCTTGCCAGTCCGTAGATGTCTGGCATCGGGCGGTGATGGTCGACGTTACTGGAGTCTGCGCCTAATGTGGGAGCCCTGGCCCAGCGGTCGTCGGTATTGATGCGCGAGTAGTTGGCGCCGAGCAGGAAGGTCTGCTCGAAACCGAAACCGGTGAACTGGCCGTCCAGGTACAGGTCCAGGCCCTTGCTGTGGGTGGTGAAATCGGTGCTCCAGTCGATGTAGGTGTTGCTGGTGGAGCCGTTGGCCGGGAGGGCATCCCACAACGCCTGGTAGGTCGCGCCGTTGTGTTCGCTCATGTACACGCCGGCAGCCTTCAGCCGCCAGTCGTCGTTGAGCCGGTAGCTGGCGTCGAGGAACACGCTGGTCTGACCATTGTTGGCACGGTTCCAGTCCGCGCCGACATAGGTCGAGCGCGACCAGTCGGGGTTGCCGCCGTCGGCATAGCGCGGCAGGCCGAGCATGGCCGGGCGGGCGTGGCCCTTCTGGTTGGCAACGCCAAGGCCCATCGTGAAGTCCGGGGTGAAGTCATAGTCCACGGCAGCGTAGACGGTCTGGTTCCAGCCACGCACGTAGTCGATGAACGAGCCGTTGTCGTTCTGGCTGACCACCGTGCGGGCACGCAGGGTGCCCTCGGCATTCAACGGGCCGCCAGCGTCCAGTTGCAGGCCATAGCGGTCCCAGGAACCAGCCTTGCCGGTCAGGCTGACCACCGCCTTGTCCTGCCCGCGCTTGCGTACCAGGTTCATCGCCCCGCCCGGGCTGTCACCGCCTTGCAGCAGCGCGGCCGGGCCACGCAGCACTTCGACACGGTCATAGAAGCTCAGGTCTTCGGTGAGGTAGCTGCCGAGCGAGTAGGTATTGCGCGGGATCGGCACGCCATCGTACTGCAGCGTGTCGATGCTGAAACCGCGCGAATAGATGAACAGCCCCGACCCCGGCGAACGGCTGGCGGTGAGGCCGGGCGTGCGGTTGACCAGGTCGCTGATGGTCTGGGTGTTCTGGTCGTCCATCTGCTGGCGGGTCATCACCGTGACCGACTGCGGGATGTCCTTGAGGGTCTGTACGCCCTTGCCCAGGGTGACCGCGCCAGAGGTGTAGGAATGGCTGCCCTCGGTGGTGGTGACCGGCTGGCGGCCGATGACGCTGGACGCGTCCAGTTCCAGCGCACCGTTGCTGGGTTCGCTGGGCAGCGCGATCAGATACTGGCCATCGGCTGCCTGGGTGAGGCTCAGGTGGCTGCCGGCGAGCAAATGGCGCAGCGCCTGTTCGACGCTCAGTTGCTGGTGCAATGCCGGCGCTTGTACCGCGTGCGCGGCGTCAGTGTTGAACAGAATGCGGCTACCGGTCTGGCGGGCAAGGGCATTGATCGACTGATCCAGCGGTTGGGCCGGCAGGTCGATGCGGTAGTGCGTCTGTTCGGCCTGCACAGGCCCGGCAAGCAGAAATCCGAATGTCGCCAGGCCCATGGCCTGACGCAGCGGGTGGTTAAAGAGCGTCATGGAATCCCCATCAGAGCAAGTGAGAATGCGTTTCATAGGGATTGGCGTTTGTGCTGACCCGCACATTGATGCAGCGCTGAAAAAATTTTTCAGCGCTGCACATCCACCTGCACAGCACCGCTCTTGTCGCGACTGACCGTTACCGGCGCCAGTTGGGGCAGGCTGTCGAGCAACTGTTCGACATTGCCGGTGGGGAACTCTCCGCTGAGCCGGTGTTGCCTGGCGGTCGCGCCCTGCAGCCGAATCGGCGCGTCACGGTGGCGGCGCAGTTGCGCCAGGACCGACTCGAGCGGGGTGCCGTCGAAATGGAACAGGTCATGCCGCCAGGCATCTCGTTCGCCGGGCTTGCTGGCGTGCACCGGCCCCAGGCGCTGAGGGTTGGCAAGCAGTTGCTGGTTGGCCGTCAGCCGTTGACGCGCCATACCGTTGTCCACTTCCACCTCGCCCTCCAGGACAGCCACCCGCACGCCGTCCAGGTCGCTGCGTACATCGAACACCGTGCCGATATCGCGCACAGCCACGCCCTGGCTACGCACAATGAAAGGCTTGGCTTGATGAGCCACGCTGAACAAGCCTTCGCCATCGAGCAGCTCGAACTGCCGACTGCGCAGGCGATACTCGATGCGCAGCACGCTGCCGGCGTCCAGTTCGACCACGCTGCCGTCGTCCAGGTGCAACGTTTCGCGACCGCTGCTGGCCACCTCGACCTGGCGGTAGCCCAGCGCCGGGTCGGCCAGCCAGGCCCAACCGGCCAGGGCCAGCAGCAGGGCCGTGCCGGCGGCCTTGCGCCGACGATTAGCGTTGCGTGCGCTCTGCGCCTTGGCTTCCTGCAAAAGCGCCTCACGGCTGGGCACCAGCGCACGCAAGGATTCAGCGTAAGGCTCGAGGGCATCGCGCGCGCCGGGCGCGCTACGGCGTTGCATCGATCAGGCCTCCGGCTGCCAGCGTTGTGCGAGGGTGCGCATGGCCCGCATGAAATGCTGGGCAACCATGTTCACGGAAATCTCCAGCTCCTGCGCGATGTCCTTTTGTGGCATGCCGTGGATACGGTGGAGCAGGAACACCTGGCGCTGGCGCGCCGGCAATGCGTCGATCACCGCCAGCAAGGCACGCAGGCGCTGTTCGAATTCGAGCGCCATCGCACCATCCAGCGGGTCGCAGTGCTGCTCGACCACGGCGATCTGGCTCTGCGCGTACAGCGTGCGGGTGCTTTCCGAACGGCGCCGGTCGATTGCGCGGTTGAGCGTGGCACGCCGCAAAAAGGCCATGGGCACGCTGATGGCGTTGAGCGGCGGCTTTTCCAGGATCTGCACGCAGACATCATGGACCACGTCGCGGGCAAAATGCTGGTTGGAAAAACGTCGGCGAATGTGCTCGACCAAATCGTCGTAGTGCAAGGCCAGGGCTCGCAGGAGATCGTTGTCGGTCGACGCCATGATGGCAACCAATTGATAGTGAATCTCATTTATATCATGCGCTTTTCAGGTCGGGCAACTTGACCTGCCATGACAGGCACGTCACCTATGTTCGGCGCCCAGCGCTTCGAATCCCCCCGATACTCAAGAGAAAAGCCCGAGTGTGCGTCCACCCATGCATCTGCAAGTTAGTGACTGGCCTGTCAGTGCAGGCTTTGCCAGGCGCGCAGCACTGCATAACCGCGCCAGGGTCGCCAGCCCTGCGCGGCTTGCGTTGCCGCCTGTGCGCTGCTCACCCCCAGGGCTTTTTGCAGCGCCACATCGCCCGCCGGGAAGGCATCGGGCCAGCGCAACGCACGCAAGGCGATGTATTGCGCGGTCCAGTCGCCGATCCCCGGCAGTGCGCGCAAGCGGGCACAGGTGGCCGCGACGTCCACCCCTGGGCTCAGGATCAGGCCGCCCTCCAGCACCGCTTCGGCCAGCGCCTTGAGCGCCGCCTGGCGTTGGCGCGTGATGCCCAGCCGGCCCAGTTCATCACCGCTGGCCGCAATCAACGCGGCGGGTGTGGGGAACAGACGGTCCGTGCCAGCCAGCGGTGTTGTGATGGGTTGTCCGAAGGCCGCGACCAGGCGTGCGCCCAATGTGCGCGCAGCGGCCACGGTGATCTGCTGGCCCAGCACGGCACGCACGGCCAGCTCGAAACCATCCACCGTTCCCGGAACGCGCAGGCCCGCACCCGAGGGGAACGCACTGTGCAGCACGGCGTCGATGGCGAGCGGGTCGGCATCCAGGTCGAACGCGGCGCGCACGCGGTTGATCACCGTGGGCAGGACGCCCGCCAGGGAATCGCTGATCGTGACCCGCGCCTGGGCGCGCACCTCGTCAAAGGCCACGCTCAACCAGCCGCAATGTTCCTGACTGTCCTGCATGAGGCGCAGCGTACGGGTGTATGTCCCCTCCTCCACACGCTCCAGGCCGGGTATCGCCCGCAGGCGCAGAAAGCCGAGCATTGCCGCAGTGTCATAGGGGGGACGCCAGCCCAGGAAAAAACAGCCGTCCAAGCGCGCATCGTGCGCTTTCAGTGCCAGGTCGCAGGCGTCGTTTTCGGTGGTGTCGTTGATATTGGCCATGGGTGACATGGTAGCCCCTGTGCATAGCGGTGACTCGCCATTTTCGTACCGGCGCCCTAGTGTGGTGTTTTGCAAATACGACCAATAAATCGCGAGCGATTTTTGCGCTCAGGCAAGGCGTCGCGACGAGTCGTAGCCCAGCTACGGCGA